>NZ_QKSE01000007.1:0-177523 GCF_003234595.1 Curtobacterium sp. MCPF17_051
GGAGGCGCCGGGTGGGGCTGCTACGGGCCTCCGGTCGGAGCGTGCGAGCGGTCAGGGCACCCCGCTCGCGGTCGCCGAGTGGTCGCGAACTGTCGGTTGGCAGGGCCGCAGTCGACGGTTCGTGACCGGTCGACGGCGCCCGTGCGACGAGCCGTGACCGGTCGACGGGCGACGGGCGACGGACGGGCCGCGCGGGGCCCTGCCGCTAGCCGGCGCTGACGCGGTAGACGTCGTAGACGGCGTCGATGCGTCGCACCGCGTTCAGCACGCGGTCGAGGTGGATGGTGTCGCCCATCTCGAACACGAACCGGCTCAGTGCGAGACGGTCGGACGAGGTCGACACCGTCGCGGACAGGATGTTCACGTGGTGGTCGGTCAGCACCCGGGTGACGTCGCTGAGCAGGCCCGACCGATCGAGCGCCTCGATCTGGATCTGCACCAGGAACACCGACTTCGACGACGGAGCCCACTCGACCTCGATCATCCGGTCGGGTTCGTTCATGAGCGACTTCACGTTGGTGCACGACGACTGGTGCACCGAGACGCCCTGGCCACGGGTGATGAAGCCCACGATCTGGTCGCCCGGCACCGGTGTGCAGCACTTCGCGAGCTTCACGAGGATGTCGGGCGCACCGCGGACCAAGACGCCGCTGTCGCTCGTGCGCAGCTGACGACTGGTGACCTGGCGCGGGAACGCGAGTTCGGGCTCGTCCGTCTCGGTCTCGGTCTGGACGTTGCCGAGGACCTTCTCGATCACCGACTGCGTCGAGACGTGGCCTTCGCCGATGGCGGCGTACAGGGCGGAGACGTCCTCGTACCGCATCGACGAGGCGACCTCGGCGATGCTGTCCTGGCTCATGATGCGCTGGAGCGGCAGGTTCTGCTTGCGCATCGCTCGGGCGATGGCGTCGCGACCCTGCTCGATCGCCTCTTCGCGGCGCTCCTTGGTGAACCACTGCTTGATCTTGTTGCGTGCGCGGGGGCTGCGGACGAACTGCAGCCAGTCCTGCGAGGGGCCGGAGTCGGGGTTCTTCGACGTGAAGATCTCGACGACGTCGCCGCTGGACAGCTGGCTCTCGAGCGGGACGAGGCGGCCGTTGACCTTCGCACCCATCGTGCGGTGGCCGATCTCGGTGTGCACCGCGTAGGCGAAGTCGACCGGGGTGGCTCCGGCGGGGAGGCCGATGACCTTGCCCTGCGGCGTGAAGACGTAGGTCTCCTTGGCACCGATCTCGTAGCGAAGGGAGTCGAGGAACTCGCCCGGGTCGCTGGTCTCGGCCTGCCAGTCGGTGATGTGGGCGAGCCACGCCATGTCCTGGTCGTCCGTGGTCGACGAGGTACCGGCGTCACGGCCGGCAGCGCGCTGCTTGTACTTCCAGTGGGCGGCGACACCGAACTCGGCGCGCTGGTGCATCTCGTGCGTACGGATCTGGATCTCGACCGCACGACCCTGCGGTCCGAGCACCGTGGTGTGCAACGACTGGTACAGGTTGAACTTGGGGGTCGCGATGTAGTCCTTGAAGCGACCGGGCAGCGGGGTCCAGCGGGCGTGCACCGAGCCGAGCATGGCGTAGCAGTCGCGCACGGTCGGCACGAGCACGCGGATGCCGACGAGGTCGTAGATCTCGTCGAACTCACGACCCCGCACGATCATCTTCTGGTAGATCGAGTAGTACTGCTTCGGCCGGCCCATGACGTCGCCGCGGACCTTGGCGGCCTTCAGGTCCTTCTTCAGGGTGCCGATGACGTTCTGGACGAACTGCTCGCGCTTCGGCTGGCGTTCCTTGACCAGGCTGTCGATCTCGACGTAGAGCTTCGGGTGCAGGACCGCGAACGACAGGTCCTCGAGCTCGAGCTTGATCATCTGGATGCCGAGCCGGTGCGCGAGCGGCGCGTAGATCTCGAGCGTCTCCTTCGCCTTGCGCGTGGCGGAGGCCGACTCGACGAAGCCCCACGTGCGGGCGTTGTGCAGGCGGTCGGCGAGCTTGATGACGAGGACGCGGATGTCCTTCGACATGGCGATGACCATCTTGCGGACGGTCTCGGCCTGCGCGCTGTCGCCGTACTTGACCTTGTCGAGCTTGGTGACGCCGTCGACGAGCATCGCGATCTCGTCGCCGAAGTCGGCCCGCAGCTGGTCGAGCTGGTAGTCGGTGTCCTCCACCGTGTCGTGCAGGAGCGCGGCCGCGATGGTGATCGTGCCGATGCCGAGGTCGGCCAGGATCTGCGCGACCGCGACGGGGTGCGTGATGTACGGCTCACCGGACTTGCGCTTCTGACCGTCGTGCGCGCGTTCGGCGACCGAGTACGCACGCTCGATGAGTGTCACATCGGCCTTGGGGTGGTGCGAGCGGACCGTGCGGATCAGCGTGTCCACCGCGCCGGCCGGCTGGGCGCGCGAGAACAGGCGCGGCAGCAGCGAGCGGAGGGAACCGAGGTTGCCGGTGGTGTTCGGACCGATCGGGCTCGAGGGCCGCGGGGCGGAACCCGGGCGGCTCGGCGCGGACGGCTCTTCGCGGGTGTCCGTCATGATGCGCCTCCCAGGACTCGGTCCGAGAGCTCGATCCGAGCTCGATCCGACAAGACTACGCGTCCCCGGTCAGTGCCCGTGACGCGGTTCGCCCTGGGCGTCGCGCTCCACCGGCGCCCCCGCCTGCTCCCAGGCGAGCATGCCGCCGGAGAGGTTGACGGCCGGCACGCCCGACTGCTCGAGCGCCGCGACGATGCGCGACGACCGACCGCCGGAGTGGCAGACGATGATGGCCGGCTGGTCGCCGCCGTCGATCTCCTGCCAGCGGTCCACGAACTCCGACATCGGCACGAGCGTGGCCTGGGGAGCGTGGACCTCGTCCCACTCCCCCTGCTCGCGGACGTCGAACAGCCGGGCTCCGGCGTCGATGCGGCGCTGGGCCTCGGCGACGTCGATCTCCTGGATCTCGATGGGCATCAGACGTTCGCCTCTGCCGGGTCGACCTCACGCCGGCGCTTCTCGGCCGCCTGGGTCTTCTTGGCGTCCGACTCCTTGATCTTCGGTTCGTTCTCGCGCAGCTGCGCGTACATCGGCGATGCGATGAAGATCGTCGAGTAGGTGCCGACGATGATGCCGATGAACAGCGCGAGCGAGATGTCGCGAAGGGTACCGGCGCCGAGCACGTACGACCCGATGAAGAGGATCGCCGCGACCGGCAGCAGCGCCACGACCGAGGTGTTGAT
Source organism: Curtobacterium sp. MCPF17_051 (assembly GCF_003234595.1). NCBI lineage: Bacteria > Bacillati > Actinomycetota > Actinomycetes > Micrococcales > Microbacteriaceae > Curtobacterium > Curtobacterium sp. MCPF17_051. The sequence goes on from NZ_QKSE01000007.1 coordinate 3,214, forward strand.
CGATCGGACGAGGGTCTGGTTCACCGCGAGGTTGACCGACTGCTTGAACGTCCGGATCGATTCCTGCGCGGTGTTCTCGCGCACCTTGTCGAAGACCACCACGGTGTCGTAGAGCGAGTACCCGAGGATCGTCAGGAACCCGATCACCGCCGCGGGCGTGACCTCGAGCCCGACGATGCCGTACACGCCCGCGGTGATGAGCAGGTCGTGCAGCAGCGCCGCCATCGCGGACAGCGACATCTTCCAGGTGCGGAAGTACAGCGTCATGAAGACCGCGGCGAGGGCGAGGAAGATCACGAGACCACGGATGGCCTGCGCGAGCACGTCGGCACCCCACGTCGCGCCGATGAAGGTCGCGGCGACCTGGCTCTCCGGGACGTCGTAGGCCTTCGCCAGGGCGTCCTGCACCTCGGTCGTCTGCCGGTCGGTGAGCTGCCCCGTCTGCACGCGGATGCCGTGCGTGCCGAGTTGCGAGACGCGCGGGATCGACTCCGGGACGACGTCCTCGACGGTCTCGGTGGCGAGGTTCTGGTCGAGCGTCTTGACGTCGGAGATCGTGAACTCCGAGCCGCCGGTGAACTCGATGCCGAGCTGGTACCCGCCACGGAGCCACGGGGTGACGAGCGAGATCACGATCATCGCGAGGGCGATGAGGTACCAGGTCTTCCGGCGCCCGATGATGTCGTACGACCGCTTCCCCGTGTACAGGTCGCTGCCGAACTGGCTGAAGCTGGCCATCAGTCGTCCTTCCCGTCCGGCGTCGAGCCGTTGTCGCCGGAGGCCTGCTGGGCCTTCCGCTCCGCGATCGTCTGTCGGCGCTGTGCCTCACCGGCACTGCGCTGGCGCTTGCCGTCCACGACGGGTGCGCGGAACTGTGCGCGCCCCCGGTAGACGGCACCGAGAGCTGCCGGGTCGAGACCACTGAACCGGTGGCCCTCGCCGAAGAACCGGCTGCGGGCGATGAGCTGCATCATCGGGTGGGTGAAGAGCGCGACCACCACGATGTCGATGAGGGTCGTGAGGAGCAGCGTGAACGCGAAGCCCTTCACGTCGGCGACCGCGAGCACGTAGAGCGTGACGGCGGCGAGGAAGTTCACCGCGTCGGACGCCAGGATCGTGCGGAGTGCACGCTTCCAGCCGGACTCGACCGCGCTCTCGAGGGCACGGCCGTCGCGGAGTTCGTCACGGATGCGCTCGAAGTAGACGATGAACGAGTCCGCCGTGATGCCGATCGCGACGATCAGACCCGCCACACCCGCCAACGAGAGGCGGTAGTCGACACGCCACGACATGATCGCGATCACCAGGTAGGTGAGCACCGCGGCGATCCCGAGCGACAGCACGGTGACGAACGCCAGGGCCCGGTACTGGATGACCGAGTAGATGATCACCAGGATCAGACCGATCAGACCGGCGACGAGGCCACCGATGAGCTGCGCGGTGCCGAGCGTCGCCGAGATGTTCTCGTTCGACTGCACCTGGAAGTTGATCGGCAGCGCACCGTACTTCAGCTGGTCGGCCAGGGTCTTCGACGACTCGGCCGTGAACGACCCGGTGATCTGCGCCTTGCCGTTCGTGATCGCGGAGTTCGTCGTCGGCGCGGTGATGACCGAACCGTCGAGCACGATCGCGAACTGGTTCTGCGGCTGCTGGAGCGAGACGAGACGGTTCGTGACGGTGCGGAAGTCCTTCGAGCCCTCGCCGTTGAACGTCAGGTTGACGGCCCACTGCCCCGTCGACGTGCCCTGCGAGTCGGTGGCGAGACCCGAGGTGGCGTTGCTGATGTCGGCGCCGGAGACCTCGACCGGTCCGAGGATGTACTTCCCCGCGCCGTCCTGGTCACAGGTGACCAGGGGCTCGTCGTCGGGCGCCGTGGTGACGTCGTCCGGAGCCGCACAGTTGTAGTTGGTGTACAGGTCCTGCAGCTTCGGCGTGACCCAGTTCAGGTCGCTCGCGTTGGTCGGCTTCGCGCTCGGCGTCGCGGCGAGCGAGGCCGGCGGCGAGTACGGCGTGGCCGATGCGGTGCCCTTGCCGTCGTCACCGACGGCGGAGTTCGTCGCGGCCTCGGTGAAGAGCACCGGACGGAAGGTCAGCTTGGCCGCTGCCTCGATGCGGTCGATCGTGGCCTTGTCGGGGCGACCCGGGATCGAGACGACGATGTTGTTCGCGCCCTGGGTGTTGATCTCCGACTCGGAGACACCGGTGGCGTCGATGCGCTGGCGGATGATGTTCACCGCCTGCTGCAGCTGCTGCGAGGTGACGGAGTCGCCCTCGGTGTTCTGCGCCGCCAGGGTCAGCTGCGTGCCGCCCTGCAGGTCCAGAGCCAGCTCGGGGACCCAGCTCGCGCCCTGGTACCACTTGTCGGTGTCGTCCTTCGAAGAGCCGGCGAGGATCGACGCGGCGGTGTTCACGCCGGCGAGGATCGCCATCAGGATCACCAACCAGGTGAGCGAGCGCAGCGCCTTCTTGACGGGTGTCGATCGTGCCACCGGTCGTCTCGTCTTTCTGTTCAGGACCGTCGGCACACCGTGCGACGGCAGAGGGAGGCCGCCGGGTCAGACGACCCGGCGGCCGAGGGCGTCAGTCGTCGGACTTGCGCTTCGTGGCGTCGGTCTCGTCGACACGGTCGGTGTCGACCCGCTCGCCGTAGACCGGCTCACCGTTGAGCTCGGCCACCGGCTTCGGCTCGTCCTCGGTGGACGTGGTGGTCTCGACGTCGGACGCGTTGTCGTCGACGACGCGCGACAGGGTCTGACGGTGCACGGTGACGATGGTCCCCGGTGCGATCTCGACGTCAGCGGTGACCTTCTCCTCGTTCACGGAGAGGAGCGTGCCGTAGAGGCCGAAGGACAGCATGACCTTCGCGCCCGGGACCATCTTGTCCACGAGTTCGGCCTGCTGCTTCTTGCGCTTGCGGCTGTTGTAGAACATGAAGGCCGCGAACGCCACGACGATGACGATGAGGATGACTTCTTGACCCATGATGCGTTGCCTTCTCTGGTTGCTCGGTTTCGGGCCGTAGCAGTCTAGGGCACGCCGGTGTCCGTGGCATGTCACCCGACTGATCGGCGGTCAGACGGTGGATTCCGGGTCGTCGAAGAGCCCGGGCTGCCCGCCGTCGCCCTGCCCCGGGGTGAGGCCGAGGTGTCGCCAGGCCCGCGGTGTCGCGATGCGCCCGCGGGGGGTGCGGGTCACGAGTCCGACGCGGACGAGGAACGGTTCGACGACCGACTCGATCGTCTCGGATTCCTCGCCGACGGAGACGGCCAGGGTGTTCAGGCCGACCGGACCCCCGTCGAACCGCGTCAGCATGGTCTCGACGACGGCACGGTCGAGGCGGTCGAGGCCGAGTTCGTCGACGTCGTACAGGTCGAGCGCACCCTGGACCGCGGCCATGCCGTCGGTGGTGCGGTGCACGAGGGCGTAGTCGCGCACCCGGCGGAGCAGGCGGTTCGCGATGCGCGGGGTGCCACGGGAGCGTCCGGCGATCTCGCGCAGGGCGGTCCGGTCGATGTCGAGTTCGAGCAGGTGGGCCGCTCGGATCAGGACCTGCTCGAGCTCGTCCTTCTCGTAGAACTCGAGGTGGGCGGTGAACCCGAAGCGGTCGCGCAGCGGGTTCGGCAGCAGGCCGGCCCGGGTGGTGGCGCCGACGAGCGTGAACGGTGCGAGGTCGAGGGGAATGCTCGTCGCACCGGCACCCTTGCCCACCATCACGTCGATGCGGAAGTCCTCCATCGCCAGGTAGAGCATCTCTTCCGCCGAGCGGGCCATGCGGTGGATCTCGTCGATGAACAGCACTTCGCCCGGCACCAGCGACGACAGCACGGCGGCGAGGTCTCCGGCGTGCTGGATCGCCGGGCCGCTCGACATGCGCAGCGGTCGCCCGGTCTCGTGCGCGACGATCATCGCGAGCGTGGTCTTGCCGAGGCCGGGAGGACCCGCCATCAGGATGTGGTCGGGCGTGCGCTCCTGCATGCCCGCGGCCTTGAGGAGCAGGTCGAGCTGCCCACGGACCTTGCGCTGCCCGACGAACTCGTCGAGCGAGCGGGGACGGAGCGCGCCTTCGAACGCGAGTTCTTCCTGCGACTCGGCGCCGGCGGACGTGATGCCGCTCACCGGCCGGCTGCCGCGGGTCGGAGCGCACCGAGGGCGGCGCGGAGCAGGGCCTGGGTACCCATCGCGGCGGCACCGGGCTCGTTGGCGACGGCGTCGTCGACCGCGGTCTGTGCCGCGTCTTCGCGCCAGCCGAGGCCGATGAGCGCCGAGACGACGTCGACCGCGGCGGGGTGGACTGCGGTCCCCCGTGCGGCGGCGACCACGGCAGCCTGCTCGAAGGCCACGAGCTTGCCGGAGAGCGCGACGATGATGAGCTTGGCGGTCTTCGGGCCGATGCCGGAGACCTTGCGGAACGCGCCGTCGTCCTCGTTCGCGACGGCGTTCGCGATCTGCGCCGGGTCCATGTGGGCCAGGACGCCCATCGCGGACTTCGGACCGACACCGGAGACCCCACGGAGCAGGTCGAACACCTGCAGCGCGTCGGTCGACTCGAAGCCGAAGAGCAGGTGCTCGTCCTCGCGCACGATCATGGCGGTCCGCACGAACACCTCGGACCCGTGGCGCATCGTGAGCGCGTGTGCGGGGGTCACGGTGACGGCGTACCCGACTCCCCCGACCTCGATCACCACGGCCGAGCCGGCGATGTCGATGCAGGTGCCCCGGAGACTCGCGATCATGCTCCGAGCCTAGGGCCGCCCACCGACGACGCCGACCTGCCACGCTGCGGGCGGGCCGCGGCGGCGGCCGCGCGGGCCAGCGGCGAGTCGACGGTGCCGCCCTGGGCGTCCCGCCAGGCGCGCTGTGCGGGGGTGAGGTTCGTGGCACGCGAGCCGGCGGCGTCGGGTGATCCGAGCCTCCAGGCATGGCACACGGCCAACGCGAGCGCGTCGGCGGCGTCGGCCGGCTTCGGGGCCTCGTCGAGCCCGAGCACGCGCGCGATCATGGTCTGCACCTGACGCTTGTCGGCGTTGCCGTAGCCGGTGACGGCGGCCTTGACCTCGGACGGCGTGTGCAGCCCGACGGGCAGGCCGCGGGCGGCCGCGGCGTGCAGCGCCAGGCCGGCCGCCTGCGCGGTGCCCATCACGGTGCGGACGTTCGCCTGCGCGAACACCCGCTCGACGGCGACCGCATCGGGGTGGTGCTCGTCGATCTCGGCGGCGATGCCGTCCGCGATGCGGAGCAGCCGCTGCTCGAGCGGCATGTCCGGCGGGGTGCGCACGACCGTCACGTGGACGAGTCGTGCGCGCCGGTTCGGTGCGACCTCGACGACGCCGACGCCGCACCGGGTGAGCCCGGGGTCCACCCCGAGCACACGGAGCACGGTTACTCGCCCTCGTCCTCGTCGAGCTCGGCCTGGACGTCCGCGGGGATGTCGAAGTTCGAGTAGACGTTCTGCACGTCGTCCGAGTCCTCGAGCGCGTCGATCAGGCGGAACACCTTGCGGGCGGTCTCGGCGTCGACCGGCACCTTGAGGCCCGGGACGAACTCGGCGTCGGCGGAGTCGTAGTCGATGCCGGCGTCCTGCAGGGCGGTGCGGGCGGCGACCAGGTCGCTCGCCTCGGTGATGATCTCGAAGCCGCCACCCTGGTCGATGACGTCCTCGACCCCGGCGTCCAGCACCGCGGTCATCACGGTGTCCTCGTCGAGGCCGTCCGTCTTCGTGACCGAGATGACGCCCTTGCGCGAGAAGTTGTAGGCGACGCTGCCCGGGTCGGCCATGGTGCCGCCGTTGCGCGACATCGCGGTCCGGACCTCGGCCGCAGCACGGTTCTTGTTGTCCGTGAGGCACTCGATGAGCATCGCGACGCCGTTGGGGCCGTAGCCCTCGTACATGATCGTCGTGTACTCGATGGTCTCGCCCGTGAGACCCGCACCGCGCTTGACGGCGCGGTCGATGTTGTCGTTGGGGACCGAGGTCTTCTTCGCCTTCTGCACGGCGTCGACCAGGGTCGGGTTGCCGGACATGTCGGCACCGCCCATCTTCGCGGCGACCTCGATGTTCTTGATCAGCTTGGCGAACGACTTGGCACGGCGCTGGTCGATGACCGCCTTCTTGTGCTTGGTCGTTGCCCACTTGGAATGCCCGGACACGGTTCTCCTTGCGTATTGCGGAAAGTCCCGCTCAGTTTAGCGGCCCTGTGGGCCGAACACCGGCCTGGAGGCGCGGCGCGGCTTCCGTCCCGCCGGTGCGGCGGGCGGGCGGTCACGCCTCAGGCGCTGCGCACCAGGTCGAGGAACCGGCGGTGGAAGCGGTCCTCGCCGGCGACCTCGGGATGGAACGCGCTGGCGATGACGTTGCCCTGCTGCACCGCCACGACCTGCCCGTCGGGCAGTACGCCGAGGACGTGGACGTCGTCGCCGCGCTGCTCCACCACGGGGGCCCGGATGAACACCGCGTGCACCGGGGCCTCACCGAGGTCGGGCATCGGGATGTCGATCTCGAACGAGTCGTTCTGCGCACCGAACGCGTTGCGGCGCACGGTGGTGTCGAGCACGTCGAGGGTCCGCTGACCGCTGATGCCGTCGGTGATCCGCGACGACAGCATGATCATGCCGGCGCAGGTGCCGTAGGTGGGCAGGCCACCGCGGATCGCGTCGGCGAGGGGATCGGCGACGCCGAACGCGCGGGACAGCTTGTCCATCACGCTCGACTCGCCCCCGGGGATCACGACACCGTCGAGGGTCTCGATCTCCTCTGCCCGACGGAGCGGCACCACGTCGGCGCCGAGCTCGGTCAGCGAGGCGATGTGCTCGCGGAAGTCACCCTGCAGCGCCAGGACCCCGATGCGGGGCCGAGCGCCGGTCGTCGGACTACCAGCCACGCTCGGCGAGGCGGTGCGGTGCGGGGACGTCGGCGACGTTGATGCCGACCATCGCCTCGCCCAGACCACGGGAGACCTCGGCGATGACCCTGGGGTCGTCGTGGAACGTCGTCGCCTTGACGATCGCGGCGGCACGGGCCGCCGGGTCGCCGGACTTGAAGATGCCGGACCCGACGAAGACACCGTCGGCGCCGAGCTGCATCATCATCGCGGCGTCGGCCGGGGTGGCGACACCACCGGCGGTGAAGAGGACGACGGGGAGCTTGCCGGTGCGGGCGACTTCCTGCACGACGTCGATCGGGGCCTGGAGCTCCTTGGCGGCGACGTAGAGCTCGTCGTCACGCAGGTTGCGGAGCGCCGCGATCTCCTTGGTGATGGTGCGGATGTGCTTGGTGGCCTCGGACACGTCACCCGTGCCGGCCTCGCCCTTGGAGCGGATCATGGCCGCGCCCTCGGTGATGCGACGGAGCGCCTCGCCCAGGTTGGTGGCACCGCAGACGAAGGGGGTGGTGAACTTCCACTTGTCGATGTGGTTCACGTAGTCGGCCGGCGACAGCACCTCGGACTCGTCGATGTAGTCGACACCGAGCTCCTGCAGCACCTGCGCCTCGACGAAGTGACCGATGCGGGCCTTCGCCATGACGGGGATCGACACCGCGGCGATGATCTCCTCGATCATCGAGGGGTCGGACATGCGGGCGACGCCGCCCTGCGCACGGATGTCGGCGGGGACGCGCTCGAGGGCCATGACGGCGGTCGCGCCGGCTTCTTCCGCGATGCGGGCCTGCTCGGCGTCGACGACGTCCATGATCACGCCGCCCTTGAGCATCTCGGCGAGGCCGCGCTTGACGCGGTCGGAGCCGGTGATCGAGGTGCCAGGGGTGCCGGAGGTGCTGGTGCTGTCGCTCATGATGCCGACCAGTCTAGTGCGCCCGGGGCCACCCGTCGGCGACGAGTCGACGCGTCTCGCCGAGCAACTGCGACATCGACTTCGTGCGGGCGATGATCGGGAAGAAGTTCGCGTCCGACTGCCACCGCGGAACGATGTGCTGGTGCAGGTGTGCGGCCACTCCGGCACCGGCGACCTCGCCCTGGTTCATGCCGATGTTGAAGCCGTCGCAGTGCGAGACCTCGCGCAGCACCCGCATCGCGGTCTGCGTCAGCTCGCCGATCTCGCGCAGTTCGTCCGGCGTGGCCTCGTCGTACAGCGGGACGTGCCGGTACGGGCAGACGAGCAGGTGCCCGTTGTTGTACGGGAACAGGTTGAGCAGCACGTAGGCGTGCTCGCCCCGGGCCACGATCAGGGCGTCCTCGTCGGACATCCGCGGGGCTTCGCAGAACGGGCAGTCGTCGTCGTGCCCGCGACCCCGGCCTTCGCGGCCCGCGTCGATGTAGGCCATCCGGTGCGGGTTCCAGAGCCGCTGGAACGCGTCCGGGACGGCTGCACCGGTGGCCGCGTCGCGGATCACCAGCGGATCGGTGTCCGCGCCCTCGGTGCCCGCGGGGGCGGTGGGACCGGCCACGTCGTCGACGTGACCGGTCCCCGCGGCCTGCTCCGGGCCTCCCGACTGTGCCATCAGACCTGCGCGCGCTCGCGGATCGCGGTGAGGATGCGGTCCACGGCCTCGTCGACGGGCACCGCGTTGTCCTGGCGGCCGTCGCGGAAGCGGAAGCTGACGGCGCCGGCGTCGCGGTCGTCGCCACCGGCGATGAGCTGGAACGGCACCTTCGCCTTGGTGTGCGTGCGGATCTTCTTCTGCATGCGGTCGTCCGAGTGGTCGACCTCGGCGCGCACGCCGTTCGCTCGGAGCTTCGCGATGACCTCGTCGAGGTAGTCGCCGTACTCGGCCGCGACCGGGATGCCGACGACCTGGACGGGCGACAGCCACACCGGGAACGCACCCGCGTAGTGCTCGGTGAGCACCCCGAAGAAACGCTCGATCGAGCCGAACAGCGCGCGGTGGATCATCACCGGACGCTGGCGGGAGCCGTCGGCCGCGGTGTAGTCGATGCCGAAGCGCTCCGGCAGGTTGAAGTCGAGCTGCACGGTCGACATCTGCCAGGTGCGACCGATGGCGTCGCGGGCCTGCACCGAGATCTTCGGGCCGTAGAACGCGGCGCCGGCGGGGTCGGGCACGAGTTCGAGGCCGGACTCCTCGGCGACCTCCCGCAGGGTGTTCGTCGCGACGTCCCAGACCTCGTCGTCGCCGACGTACTTCTCCGGGTCCTTGGTGGAGAGCTCGAGGTAGAAGTCGTCGAGGCCGTAGTCGCGCAGGAGCGAGAGCACGAACTCGAGGGTCGTGGTCAGCTCCTCCTTCATCTTCTCCTGCGTGGTGAAGATGTGTGCGTCGTCCTGGGTCATGCCGCGCACGCGGGTGAGGCCGTGGATGACGCCCGACTTCTCGTTGCGGTAGACCGTGCCGAACTCGAACATCCGGAGCGGCAGGTCACGGTAGGAGCGGGGCTGCGACCGGTACGCCAGGATGTGCATCGGGCAGTTCATCGGCTTGAGGTAGTAGTCGGCACCCTGACGCGTGACGTTGCCGTCCTCGTCCTTCGCCTCGTCCATGTGCATGGCCGGGAACATGCCGTCCTTGTACCAGCCGAGGTGCCCGGAGGTCTCGAACAGGTCGCCCTTGGTGATGTGGGGCGTGTAGACGAAGGAGTAGCCGTTCTCCTCGTGCCGACGGCGCGAGTAGTCCTCCATCTCGCGGCGGATGATGCCGCCCTTCGGGTGGAAGATCGCCAGGCCGGAACCGATCTCGTCGGGGAACGAGAACAGGTCGAGTTCGGCGCCGAGCTTGCGGTGGTCGCGCTTGGCGGCTTCCTCGAGGCGCACCAGGTACGCCTTGAGCTGGTCCTTGTCGGGCCAGGCGGTGCCGTAGATGCGCTGCAGCTGCGGGTTCTTCTCGGAGCCGCGCCAGTACGCAGCGGCGACGCGCATGAGCTTGGCGGCGTTGCCGATCCACCGGGTGTGCGGGACGTGCGGGCCGCGGCAGAGGTCCTGCCAGAGCACCTCGCCCGACTTCGGGTCGACGTTCTCGTACACGGTGAGCTCGCCGGCACCGACCTCGACGCTCTCGCCGGAGTCACCGTCGGTCGCCGCACCCTTGAGGCCGATGAGCTCCTGCTTGTAGGGCTCCCCCGCCATCAGCTCGCGTGCCTGCTCGTCGGTGACGACCACGCGACGGAAGCGCTGGGCCTGCTTGACGATGCGGTCCATGCCCTTCTCGATCGCCTTGAGGTCTTCGGGGGTGAAGGGCTCGGCGACGTCGAAGTCGTAGTAGAAGCCGTCGGTGACGGGCGGCCCGATGCCGAGCTTGGCGTCCGGGTTGATCTGCTGCACGGCCTGCGCGAGCACGTGGGCGGCCGAGTGCCGGAGGATGTCGAGCCCGTCCTGCTCCTGCAGGGTGACGGCCTCGGCGGTCTCGCCGGCCTGCACGTCCGCTGCGAGGTCCTTCAGGACACCGTCGACGCGGATCGCGACGACGCCGCGCTCACCGTCGAAGAGCTCGGTGCCGGTCGTGGTCGTCGTCGCGGTCCGGGGCTCGGGTGCCTGGGGAAGCTCGGCGGGCGCGGGTGCGACTGACTCGGTCACGATGATGGGACTCCTCGATCGAAATGGTGCGTCAAGACTAGTGCGAGACGTGCTCGCGTGCGGACGCCCGCGGGGACCGTGCGGTCGCCCGCGCTCAGGCCGGCACGGCGCCGAGCGTCGCGACGGGCAGCCGCGGCTCGAGACGCTCGCGCCCGTCCAGGCCGTCGAGCTCGAGCAGGGCGGCGAAGCCGATCGCCTGGTACCCGGCCCGTTCGAGCAGCGTGATGGTGGCGGCTCCGGTGCCCCCGGTGGCCAGGACGTCGTCGACGACGAGCACCCGCGTGCCCGCGGGCAGCTGGCCCGGGCGAAGTTCGAGTTCGGCCTCGCCGTACTCCAGCGCGTACTGCTCGCTGAGGACCTCGCCGGGGAGCTTGCCCGCCTTGCGCACGGTGAGCACACCGACCTGGTGCTGGGCGGCGATGCCCCCGGCCAGCGCGAAGCCGCGGGCCTCGATGCCGGCGACGGCGTCGAACCCGGCTCCGACCGCGAACGGTGCCGCGAGTGCTTCGCACACGCGCCCGAACGCGACGGCGTCGGAGAACACCGGCGTCACGTCACGGAAGAGCACCCCCGGCTTCGGGAAGTCCGGCACGAGGGCGGTGAGGCGTTCGACGAGTGCAGCTGCGGTTTCGGTCACCCGCCAACGGTACGGGAGGCCCGGAGTGCGTCCGGACGCCCCGCACGGTGCGAGGGGTGCCCGGCATGGTGCGAGGTTCCGGACGTGGTGCCACCCCGAGGGGCGGTCACGGTGGACGGAACCTCGCACCGAGCGTGCGTGCGGCGCGGCCGGCGCAGGCACCGGCGCGCCGCCGGTCAGCGCCACATCCGCATGGCGGCGCCCTGGGTGATCCAGTCGGCTTCGCGCTGCTGGCGTTCGCGCTCGAGGCGGGCCAGCGTGGCGAGGTCGACCTCGGGCCGCTCCTTGCGGGTGCGTCGGCTCCAGATGATCAGCGACATCCCGACTCGGAGTGCGATGCGGTCGGCGAGTGAGACCCGGCGGCGCACCGCGCGGGTATCGGGTGGACGGGTGGTGGTCTTCGTGGACACGGTGTTCCCCTTCAGGGCACGGCAGAGCTGCCCGGGTGTCGGGCATGACGAATCCGCCCGGGTTGCGGGCAGCAGGAATTGAATGCGTGAGAATGCACTCCGGGATGGTCCGGAAATGTTCGGACAACGATCGCGGAATGCTCGTCGACCCCGAGAGCGTCGCACTGTCCACCGACATTCTTCCGGCGTCGTCCGCGCAGATCGGACGGCACGCATCAACGGGCCGTCGAGCCGTTCAGCAGACGAACGAACCGGTGCTGCGCGAGCCTGATCGGCTCAGCGCACGGTGCCCGGAGGCACAGGTGTCAGGAGAGTGGGACGCCCCGGGTCAGCGGACGCGGAACGGGGTACCGACGCGTCCACGGATTCCACGGAACGGAGTGGTCGTTGTGATCATCATGGGTCGGCCCCCTTTCGGTCTCGAGCTGGCGGAGTCGTCCGGGTCGAATGTTCGACCGTTCGCGACGAGTGAACACTATCGGCACCGCAATTCGGAGCGCAACCCCTTTTCCGGAAAACGTCCGGAATTGCATTCCCGAACACCGTGGCGGTCCGTGCACGCCGAAGGCCCGGTACCGAATCGGTACCGGGCCTTCGTGTGCGCGTGCGACCGGACTAGACCGCCGCGTGCTCCGCGACGCTCGCCGTCAGGGAGTCGCCCTCGACGTCGATCCGCACGGTGTCACCCGCGGTGACCCCGCCCTCGACCACGAGGGTCGCGATGCGGTCGTCGACCTCGCGCTGGATGAGCCGACGGAGCGGGCGGGCGCCGTACTCCGGCTCGTACCCGTGCTCGGCGAGCCAGTCGACCGCCGCGTCGGACACCGACAGGAGCATGTCCTGTGCGACCAGCCGGAGCGCCGTGTCCTGCAGCAGCAGGGACACGATCGACGTGATCTGCGACCGGTCGAGCTTGCGGAACAGCACGATTTCGTCGATGCGGTTGATGAACTCGGGACGCATCGCCTCGCGCAGCTTGCCCATCACGCGGGCCCGCAGGTCGTCCTCGGCGTATCCGTCCGTCGCACCGACCGGGGAGAATCCGAGCGCTCCCGAGCGGGAGGCCAGGAACTCCGAGCCGATGTTCGACGTCATGATGACGACGGTGTTCCGGAAGTCGACCGTCCGCCCCTGCCCGTCGGTGAGCCGGCCGTCGTCGAGGACCTGCAGCAGCAGGTTGAAGACGTCCGGGTGGGCCTTCTCGACCTCGTCGAGCAGGATCACCGAGTACGGGTTGCGGCGGACACGCTCCGTGAGCTGGCCGGCCTCGTCGTAGCCGACGTACCCGGGAGGGGCACCGACCAGACGGGAGACGGTGTGGCGTTCGCCGAACTCGCTCATGTCGAAGCGGAGCATGGCGGACTCGTCAGCGAACAGCGACGACGCCAGGGCCTTCGCGAGTTCGGTCTTGCCGACGCCCGTCGGGCCGAGGAACAGGAAGCTGCCGACCGGACGGCGCGGGTCACCCATGCCGGTCCGGCTGCGCCGCACCGCCTTCGCGATCGCCCGCACGGCGTCGTCCTGGCCGACGACGCGGTCGTGCAGCTCGGACTCGAGTGCGGCGAGCCGCGTCTTGTCGGCCGAGCCGAGGCGGGTCACCGGGATCCCGGTGGCACGTGAGACCACGGCGGCGATGTCACCTTCCGTGATCGAGGTGTCCGCGGACTCCGGACGGGAGGCGCGGCTCGCGTCCGCCGACGAGGCGGCGGTGATCCGGGCCTCCAGTCCGACGATCTCGTCACGCAGGTCGGACGCTTCCTCGTAGTGCTCCTCGGCGACCGCGCGGTCCTTGCGGGCCGTCAGGTCGGCGACCTGCGCACGCAGTGCCTCGACGTCGACGTCGCCCGAGAGGGCGAGGCGGCGGCGTGCACCGGCCTGGTCGATGAGGTCGATGGCCTTGTCCGGCAGGTGCCGGTCGGTCACGTAGCGGTGCGAGAGTTCGACCGCCGCGCGGAGTGCCTCGGGCGTGTAGACGACGCCGTGGTGCTCCTCGTAGCGCGGGGCGAGGCCGGTCAGGATCGCGACGGCGTCCTCGACGTTCGGCTCCCCCACCGTGACGGGCTGGAACCGGCGCTCGAGCGCGGCGTCCTTCTCGATCCGGCGGTACTCGTTGAGCGTGGTCGCGCCGACCAGGTGCAGGTCGCCACGGGCGAGCCGGGGCTTGAGGATGTTGCCGGCGTCCATCGAGCCGCCCTCGCCGCCGCCACCGGCGCCGACGACGGTGTGGAGCTCGTCGACGAAGACGATGAGCTCGTCGGCGTGCGCCGCGATCTCGTCCATCGCCTTGGTGAGGCGCTCCTCGAAGTCGCCGCGGTAGCGGGTGCCGGAGAGCATGCCGGGCAGGTCGAGCGCGACGACCCGCTTGCCCTGCAGCAGGGCGGGGACGTCACCGTCGACGATGCGCTGGGCGAGGCCCTCGACGATCGCGGTCTTGCCGACGCCGGGCTCACCGATCAGCACCGGGTTGTTCTTGGTGCGACGGAGCAGGATCTCGACGGTCTGCTCGATCTCGTCGGCGCGGCCGATCACCGGGTCGACGTGCCCGTCACGGGCGCGCTGGGTGAGGTCGGTGCCGAACTGGTCGAGCGTCGGGGTGTCGCTGTCGGTGGCCTGATCGGCGCCGACGGCGTCGGGTGTTCCGGGCATGGGGCGCCCCTCTCGTGCTGCTGCCGCGGCCTGCTGGGCGTAGTCCTGCATGACCTGCGGGGTGATCCCGGCGCTGGCGAGCAGCTGACCGGTCACGGTCTCCTGGTCCATCACGAGCGCGAAGAAGACGTGCTCGGGGTCGGTGTAGGTGCTGCCGAAGCCCCGCGCGGCCTGCGTCGCCTCGACGAGGATGCGCTGGGCGGTGCCGGTCAGTGCCGGGCGGCCGGTCTGCTCGGCCAGCGGCTCGTGCGCCATCGGCAGGCGCTGCTCGATCTCCTCGGCGAGTCGCTGGGGGTCGACCCCGGCGGAACGCACGACGGCGTCGAACGGTTCGGTGCGGACGAGCACGTGCAGGATGTGCAGTGCGTCGATCTCGCGCTGCCCCTGCGCGACCGCGTACTCGGCGGTGTGCTGGAGCAGCTCGTGGGTCCGGCGGCTGAGCAGCCGGGTGATGTCGACCGGTCGACCGAACGCGCGGACGCGCTGTTGGTCACCGGTGCGCTGTGCCGCGAGCAGGCGGGCGAGGAACTCGTCGAACGAGTCGTTGCTACCGGTCGGGCCGAACGTCTCTGGCAAAGGGACCTCCTGGGGAACTTGAGTGCCTTCGACTCAATGCAACGCAGGAGGGCTCGGGTCATTCCCGGGTCCGGAAGAAACTTGCGGCGACTCGACTCAGGTCCGCGCGATGGCTGCGGAGACCGCCTCGGTGATCCGCGCGAGGTCCGTCGGCGCCACCTCGATGTCGAATCCGCGACGTCCGCCGGACACGAAGATGCTCGCGTACGACAGCGCCGACTCGTCGAGCACGGTGCGGAGCCGGGTCTTCTGGCCGACCGGGCTGATGCCGCCGACGACGTAGCCCGTGCGCTTCTCGGCGAGGGCCGGATCGGCCAGCGTCGCCTTCTTGCCCCCGACCGCGGCGGCGATCGCCTTGAGGTCGAGCCGGTTCGCCACCGGCACGATCGCGACGGCGAGGGTGCCGTCGACGGAGACGACCAGGGTCTTGAAGACCTGCTCCTCGCGCAGCCCGAGGGCGGCGGCCGCCTCTTCTCCGAAGTTGGTGGCGCTCTCGTGGTGCTCGTACACGTGCGGCGTGTACGGGACCCCGGCCGTCTCGAGCGCGACGGTCGCTGGGGTGCTCGGCGAACCTGCGGTCATGCCGTGATCCTCCCCCGCCGCACCTTCCGGTCCTCGACGGCACGCGGGCGTTACGCTGAACGGACCATGACCGCCGTCCTGCTGCTGCTCCGCGCCACCGCCGCGCTGGTGCTCGGCGACCCGGCCGCCGGGGTGCTGCCCCTGCTGGCCGTGGCGGCACTCGGGCTGACCGCGGTCGCCGTGACCGTCGTCGTCGCCCGGCTGCTCGTCGCGGTGCTCGCGGCCGTCCTCGGGGTCGGATCGGCAGCCGTGTCGGACCGGTCGGCTGTGCCCGACCTGGTCACCCGGATCGGATGGAGCCACCCCGACGCCGACGGCCACGTCCGCTCACGGGCACCGGGGGTCGCGACCCCGGCCTGACCACCGACCGGTGGTCGGGCCGCTCACGCACCCCGCTGACCCACCACCGATCGGAACCGTCATGGACCTGTCCACCCTGCCCCTCGTCGGCCCGCTGCTGCACGGCGGCGCGGACCTCGTCACCGCCCTCACCGCGGCGCTCTCCCCCGTCGCCGGCTCGTTCGCCGCGGCGATCGCCGTCGTGCTCCTCACCCTGGCCGTCCGCCTGGTGCTCGTCCCGCTGTCCGTGCTGCAGGTGCGGGCCGAACGGGACCGCCGGCGCCTCGCACCACAGCTCGCGGCGCTGCGGAAGCGCCACGGCCGCGACAGCCAGCGGCTGCAGCGAGCGGTGCAGCAGCTGTACACCGACGAGAAGGTCTCGCCGCTGGCCGGCTGCCTGCCCGTCCTGGCGCAGGCACCCGTGGTGTCGCTCGTCTACGCCCTGTTCACGCACGCCTCGATCGACGGCACCGCGAACGCCCTGCTGGAGGCGACGCTCGTCGGGGTCCCGCTCGGCCACTCGCTCGTCGTCACGCTCACGTCGCCGCTGTGGGTGCACGCCTGGGTGGTGCTGGTCCTGCTGGCGGTGCTGGCGGTCGTCGTCGAGCTCAGCCGCCGGTCGAACGCCCACTGGAACCCGGTACCGGCACCGGAACCGGGTGCCCCCGGGTCCGCCGCGACCGCCGCCGTGGGTCGGTACGTGCCGTTCATCACGGTCGTGTTCGCGGCGATCGCACCGCTCGCCGCCGCGCTCTACGTCGTGACGAGTGCGGCCTGGACCTACGGCGAACGCGCCGTGCTGCGACGGGTGGTCCGCTAGCCGCCCTGGCCCTCCTGCTGCGGTCCCTGGTCGACCGGGTCGTACTCGGTGCCGCGGCCCTGCTCCTCGTCGGCGGTCGGCACGTGGCGTTCCGTGCCGGCACCGCCGGGGCTGGTCGCGACGTAGTCGGCCTCGCCGGACTGGGTGTCGTGGCTCAGCGGCTCGAGGGTCTCGGCGTCGGCGTCGTGCTGCGGCATGGGGTCGGTGCTCATGCACCACGCCTACTCCCTCGTTCTGGGTGCGCGCGCACGGCTGCGCGGTGCCACGATGGACCTGTCCACGCGACCGGCAGAGCGGGAGTGCGCATGGCCCACGACGACGTGGCAGCGGAACGGGCACGGCTCGAGGCCGTCGCCTGGGGAGCAGGATCGAGCCCGGCGGACGCTGCGCGCGCCCGGATCGCCCTGCAGGACCTGGAACGCGGACGGCGACCCCGCGCGCGTGCGGTCGCGATGGCGCGGGATCCACTGCCGGGAGGCACGGATCCGGCCCCCACGTCCCTCCCGTCCGCGACACGGTCGGGTCCAGAGCCCGCGTCCGTGCCCGTGCAGGTGCCCGCGGCCGGTCCCGTGTCCTTGCCGGTCAGCGGGGCTGCCCTGCCTGCTGCAGCCGACGTGTCGAAGGCGACCGACGGCGGTGCGGGTGACCACTCCGATGACGGGACCGTCGAGGGCGGGGGTGAGCCGGGCCTCCAGGCCGTGCCCACCGCGCGGTCCCGGTGGCGTCGCTGGCTGTGGACGGAGCGTCCACGCGCGTGGATCGCGGGCGGTGCGGCTGCGGCGGTGGGCGTGGCGTTCGCGGCCGGGACACTCGTCGGGACCGCGCGCCCGGACGTCGCCGCGGCGCCGAGCGTCACGCCGACGGCGGGGACGGTGACGCTCGAGCAGCTGCTCGACGTCCCGCAGACGTACGCCGACCAGCTGCCGGGGCCGGTCGCGGCGCCGGTGAGTCTCCACACGACGCGACTGGTCTTCACGAACCGGGCGCTCGACGGCGGGACCGCCGAGACGCCCTGGAACGTCTGGGCCGGCATCGGGACGGACCGGTCGACGATCTGCCTGGTGGCGACGGCGGACCGCATCGAGTCGTCGACGGCGTGCTTCCCGCGGCAGGCGGCGCTGCACGGATCGGTGTCGATGTCCGCGCAGTCCAGGAGCGGCACACTGACGATCGAGCTGCGCGGCGGCGGGGTCCAGGGCCGGGTGACGAACGAGTACTGAGCGGCGGTGCCGTCCCTGTGGCCGGAGCTGAGTGTTTCGTTGGAGCGCTCCGATGTATTTGCTGGATGCCCTCGCGAGCGCCATTCCGTCGTGCAACACTGGAGCAGCGCACTCGTCGTGGAGTCGTACCCACATCATCCACATCCGCCAGCGAGCGCGCCCAGCAGACCCTCCCGGTCACCGCCGTCAGAACGATCGGCATCGTCGCGCGCTCCACCGTGCCTCGCAAGGAGGTCAGCAGCGTGTCCACCAACACCACCACCTCGGCCGTGTCGACCCACACGCGGCCGATCACCGTCACCACCCAGTCGATCGTCGGCATCGCCGTGCTCGGACTGGCCACGTTCTTCGCCATCACCACCGAGCTCATGCCCGTCGGGCTGCTCGGCACGATGAGCGCCGACCTCGGCGTGACCGAGGCCACCATGGGCATCGTCATCACCGTGTACGCCGCGGCCGTCGCACTCCTCGCGCTGCCGCTCACCGCGTTCACCGCGAAGCTGCCCCGCAAGACCGTGCTCGTCGCCACGCTCGTCGGCTACACCGTGTCGAACCTGATGGTCGCGCTCGCACCGTCCTTCGCGGTCGTCTGCGCCGGACGTGTCGTCGGCGGCATCGCGCACGCACTGTTCTTCTCGGTCGCCTCGGCGTACGCCACCCGGATCGTGCCGCCGCGGCTCGCCGGGCGGGCGATCGCCTTCGTGTACTCGGGCAGCTCGCTCGGGTTCGTGCTCGGCGTGCCCGTCGCGACCTGGGTCGCGCAGCACATCGGCTGGCGCCAGGCCGTGTTCTCCGTCGGTGTGGCCGCAGCGGCACTCGCGGTCGTCGCCCTGCTGTTCCTGCCCGCCGTCCGCGGTGCCTCGTCGCCGCACATCGGGTCGCCGAAGGCCTGGGCGCGCACCGGCCTGCTGTCCGTCGTGATCGCCGACATGCTCCTGTTCGGCGGGCACTACGTCGTCTACACCTACATCGGGCCGTACGCGATCGACGCCGGGCTCGACGCCGGCATGGTGAGCGGGGCGCTGCTCGTGCTCGGTGGCACCGGTGTCGTCGGGCTCTGGCTCGCCGGCATGTTCGTGGACCGTGCGCCCCGGCAGACGCTGATCGCCTCGGTCGCCGTGATGGCCGTGGCCTTCGCGACGATGCCGTTCGTGCACGGCTCCCTGATCGGGACGATGGTCGTCGCGGGGGTGTGGATGGCTGCGAACGGCACGACCGGCACGCTCTTCATGGCCGCGGCGATCCGTGCCGGAGGCGTCTCCCCCGACATCGCAGGCGCACTGGTCAACGGGGCGTCGAACATCGGCATCGCCGGTGGCGCAGCGTTCGGCGGGCAGGCACTCGGGATCGTCGGGCTGCAGTACCTGCCGTTCGCCGGCGGCGCGGTGCTGGTCGGGGCGCTCGGGGTCGTCGTGCTGGCGCGCCGCGGGTTCCCGGTGCACACGCACACGCAGGAGCACCTGTCGACATCGTCCATCGAGGCCATCACGTCGTCGCTCGCGGTCGTCACCACGTCGGTGCCGGTCGTCGGGCGGGCGATCCAGACGGTCACGGGGTCGATCGGCGTCGTCACGGGTTCGGTGCGGCGCCCGCGGACGCGCTGAGGGCCGGCGCGGGCGGCGAGGTCGGCGCGTCGAGTGGTCGGTCGGCGAGGTCGGCGAGGTCGGCGAGGTCGGCGCGTCGAGTGGTCAGGACTTGCCGTTGGCGGGGCGTCGGGGGCGCTTGAACTGTCGTCTGCGGGCTCGGCGGGCGACGGTTCGTGACTCCTCGGCGTACCCGGGCGGCGTGTTGTGCGACTGCGGCGGCGCGGGAGGTCGGCGCGTCGAGTGGTCAGGACTTGCCGTTGGCGGAGCGTCGGGGGCGCTTGAACTGTCGTCTGCGGGCTCGGCGGGCGACGGTTCGTGACCCCTCGGCGGACCCGGGCGGCGCGTTGTGCGACTGCGGCGGACGCGGGAGGTCGGCGCGTCGAGTGGTCAGGACTTGCCGTTGGTGGGGCATCGGGGGCGCTTGAACTGTCGTCTGCGGGCTCGGCGGGCGACGGTTCGTGACCCCTCGGCGTACGTGGGCGGCGTGTCGTGCAACCTCGGCGAACCCGCCCGCGCCCGCCGCGCCCGCCGCGCGGTCAGTCCTGCAGGTGGTCCGTACGGCGGCGGTTGCGCACCGCGCGGTAGGTCAGCAGCGCCGCACCGAGCAGCACGAGCACCCCGGCGGCGATGAGCCCCGGGCCGAGGTCCGCGCCCGTGGAGGCGAGAGGTCCACCGTCCCCCGCCTCGCCCTGGCCGGACACCGGTGCGGAGCCCGACCCGGCGGCGGGGTCGGTCGGAGTCGCCGAAGGCGCGCCGCTCGGCGACGGCGACGGCGCGGGAGCCGGAACCGGAGCCGGACTCGCCGCAGCCCGCACGACGAACGCCAGCGGCGTCGCAGCCCCCGACTCCGGGGTGACGACGGTCGCCGTCGGGGCCCCCTCGACGTCGACCGAGACGGCGTACTCGGTCGTGGGCTCCAGTCCGGTCAGGTCGAACGCACCGTCGTCGTCCGTGACGACCGACACGGGATCGCCGGACTGCGGGTCCGTCGGAGCCGCGACGACCTCGACGTCGGGAACGGGTTCGCCGTTCGTGTCGACGACGGTGCCGGGCTGATCGGTCGTGATCTCGGCGGCGGTGGCTGCGGAGGCGAACGGCAGGTCGGACGAAGCACGCTCGCCGGCGACGGCCGTCACACCGGTGTTCGACGTCGCCCCGGTCGCCCCCGGTTCGGGCCGTTCGGTCCGGACGGTGTACGTGCCCGCTGCGGTGGTGAAGACGTAGCGACCGTCGGCATCGGTCTGCGTCGCCGCGACCAGGGTGCCCTCGTCGTCGACGAGCTCGACGACGACTCCTGCGCGCACGGGTGAACCGTCGAGCGAGACCACGCCGGCGACCGTCGCGACGACCGCGGCCGGGGCGTCGATCTCGTCGGGGACCGCCGGTGCCGCGTCGTCGTCGCCGGTCGTCATGGTCACGGGCGGCTCGTCGGCGACGGACACGTCGAGCTCGGTGTCCGCCGGCAGGTCCGAGCCGGTGTAGGCGCCGTCGCTGTTCGTCGTGGTGTCGACGAGGACGTCCCCGGTGACCGGGTCGGTGATGACGACCTCGAGGTTCGAGACCGGTCGGCCGCCTTCGTCGACCACGGTGCCGATGACCGACACGGTGTCCTCCGGCGACGTGAACGCGAAGTCGGCCTGCTGGTCCACGCCGCCCGGCGAGCCTGCCTGCGCGAGGGAGACCCTCGTGGGCTGGTCAGGACCCTCGGCGCCGTCCGGCGGGGTGATCTCGACGCGGTAGTTCGCGATGACCGGCAGCTGCGGGAACGCGTAGGTGCCGTCGGCGTTGGTCGTCGTCGTGTACACGGTGCCGCGCGGAGCGGTGACGCGGACGATCGCGCCGGGGATCGGCGCTCCGTCGAGGGTCGCCGTGCCGGTGATCGCGGCGGTGCGGTTGGCGAACCAGGTCTGGTACACCGGGAACCCGCTGCGCTGCTGGTACGTGATCGTCAGGCTGGCGAGCGAGACGGTCGGCGTGAACCACGCCGTGGCGCCGGCGGTGTCGACGGCGCCGGTGTTCCCCGTCAGGGTCCGGGTGGTGGGGTCCCACGAGGGCAGGTCCTGCCCGGTGGTGCCGTCGGGGTCCGCGGTGCACGATGGCCCTCCGGCGACGGCGGCCGAGCACGAGTTGTAGGAGCTCTCGTAGCCGAGCTGCTCGGCGGTCGCGGCGCCGCCCCCGGAGACGGTGGCCGAGATGGTCGCCCGGTCGGCGTCGACGTCGCCGAGCACGAACGACCAGCTCTGCGCGCCTGGCGTCGGCTCCGCGAACGTGTAGGTCGTCGTCGAGGCGCCGGACGTGGACGAGTCGACGTTCGGCCGCTGGTTCATGTACGTCTGGCCGCGGCTCGTCCCGTAGACCTCGCCGGACGGTGTCCCGGCGGACTGCCAGGTCGATGCCCCGCTGACGACGGTCGACTGCCGGGAGTCGGACGTGAAGGTCGTCTCGGGGAACCCGGCCAGGGTCATCGTGCCGGTGTACGCCCGGCTCGCTCCGCTGAGGGTGAAGGTCCCCCAGTTGCCGACCGGCTCGGCCGATGCGCTGGTCACGCCGCCGATCGCGAATCCTGCGCCGAGTGCGAGGGCCGTCAGCCCAGCCGTGACCGCGCGCCAGCGCCGCATGCGTACTCCCCTGATGTGGCGCCGGAGAACCCGACACCCACTCAGGCTATCCGGAGGACGCGGCTCGTGTCCGGTGTCCGACACGAGCAAGAGGGCTCCGCCGAGTGGTCACGACATACCGCGCGCCGATCGCCGGGTGGCCGAGAAGTGTCGTCTGGAGGCCCTCCGGACGACAGTTCGTGACCCCTCGACGACCACGAGCGGCGCGTCAGGAACCGCCAGCAGCGCGACCCAGCGCGACCAGGGCGTCGAGCGCCGCGACCTGCCCGGCCACCACCAGCTCCCGCGCCTCGTCGAGCCCGACCCACCGCGCGTCGTCCACCTCGGGCACCTCGACGAACCGCCCCGACCCGCGCGGCAGCTCGAGCCGCACGGTGTTGCTCCGCACGGTGTCGACCGAGAACTCCGACGCCCGTGCCGCGAAGACCCGCACCCGCTTGCCCGACGCCTGGCGGAACTCCCCCAGGTCGGTCAGGTCAGCGGCGGTCACCGGGGCGGGCACGCCGATCTCCTCGGCGAACTCGCGCAGCGCGGTGCCGAGCGGCTCCTCGCCCGCCTCGACCAGCCCCTTCGGGATCGACCAGGCACGCGGCCGGTTCCGCCAGAACGGCCCGCCCATGTGCGCGAGGAAGACCTCGGGCCCGGACGGACCGGTCCGGTGCAGCAACAGTCCGGCGCTCACGACCACGCCCCGAGACTACGCAGACCCGGCCGGGAGGCCCGGATCACCGCACACGCGCCGCGCACCACCCGACGTGCCCGGTTCCACCGCCGGTTCCCCTCGCCCGCGCCGGGAGTACCGTTTGGCGCACGGAGCGCCGTGTGACGCCCCCGGAGGACCTGCGATGGAGGAGGCCGATCGGGATGGACGAACGATGGACGACGGTGACGCTGGCCGCGGACGCCGCGATGCCGCACGACGAGGCGCTGCGGTGGATCGCCGCCCGCGCGGACAGCGGGATCGAGCGGATCCGGATCATCGGAGCCGACCCGGCGATCGAGGGACCCGGACCGGTCGCCGACCGCCTGGCCGATGCCGCTCGCGCCGCCCTGCCCGGAGCCACCGTCGAGGTGCACCGGCACGCCGGGCCGTTCGCCAGTGCCCTGGTCGAGGAGTCCGACGGCGGTGACCTCCTGGTGATCGGGACGTTCCGGAGCCGACGGGGTTCGACCGCCGGCGGCGACCCGGCGCGCGTCGCGGTCCGCGCGGCCGTGCCGACCGTGATCGTCCCCGAGGGCCCGCACCCGATCGACGGCGACGTGGTGCTGGCCGTCGAGGAACCGATCGACGAACGGGCCGTCTCGATCGCCGTCGCCGAGGCGGTCCGGCTGCACCGACGACTGACGCTGCTCCGGGCGTGGGAGATGCCGGTGCTGACCCGGACCGGGCTCACCGACTTCGCCGAGGACCCCCTGCGGTGGCGCACCCGGAACGCCGAACTGCTGCAGCGCGTCACCGAGGACCTGACCGCGCGGTTCCCGTCGGTGCGGATCCGTCCGCTGCTCGTGGAGGGACACCCGGGGCACGCCATCGCATCGCGCACCCGGCGAGCGTCGCTCGTGGTGCTCGGACGGGGGCACGTGCGGGTGCTGTCCGGCGCACTGCTCCACGACGTCGTCCGTGAGACGGCGGCACCGGTCTGCGTCGTCCCACCGGCGGCCCACACGGACAGCGCGGGGTCCGGACGGGTCAGCCGGCGAGTTCCCGGATCGCGTCGGCCATCTGGTCGGTGAGGTACGCGACACCGCGGCCGTTCGGGTGGAGGGCGCCGGCCTTCAGGTCGATGCGTCGCAGGTCGCTCGAGCCGGTCAGGCTGACGCCGGCGACGTAGCGCTCGTCCCGCGGGGCGCAGGCCGAGTGGGCCTCGGTGCGTTCGAGGACGTCGACGAACCGGACCCCGGCGGCGCCTGCGGCGGATGCGGACACGGCGTCGAGCTCCTCCTGCACGCCGTGCAGGTACGCCACGTCGTCGTCGGAGAAGGGGAAGGTGTCCGAGGGGAACGACCCCGCGAGCGTGCCGAGGTCGAGCGCCGAGCGGAAGCAGCCCTTCGCCGGGGTGTGCTCGGTGTCCGGGAAGATCGCCGGGTACCCGAGGAACACGACGACGGCGTTCGGCGCGGCCCGTTGCACCGCTGCGAGGGTGTCGGCGATCCCGAGCGCGACCCGCGACTGGATCTTCACGCTGAGCTGGTCCTCACCGTCCTGCACGAGCGTGCTCTCGCACGACGGCGCGTCACGTCCGGAGAACACCGGGCCGTCGGCCGAGATCGCCAGGCACGACGCGGCCGTGCCGAACAGGTCCGCGTCGTTGCCGCCGATCGTCAGGGTCACGAGCCGGGTGCGCGACGACAGCGACTCGATCTGCGGGGGGACGCCCTTGAACTGGTGTCCGGTCGTGACGTCCTCGCTGGTGGCGCCCGCACATGTGACGTCGGTCAGGTCGAGGCCGAACCGTGCCGCGAGCCGGTGCGGGTAGTCGCGGGCCGACTGCACGCACGCGCTCGTGGGCAGCCGGGTCCGGTCGCCCAGGCCGTAGCCGGCGGAGTACGAGTCACCGAGGGCGACGTACTCGCTGCCCGGCGGGAGGTCGGCGAGCGGCTCGGTCGGGGCGTCCGGCACCGGGTAGGGCTGCGGGGCGGGCCACATCGGCGCGGCCGACGCGGAGTCCACCGGCCCCGGCGCCGCGACACCGGCCACCACCAGCCCGACGACGGCGACCGCCGCCAGGGCGGCGAGCAGCGTCGTACGGGCGGTGCGGAGCAGTTGCGGCCTCCGGGCGGGTGCGGCGGATCGGTCGGTCGGATCGGGTCGGTCGGTGGGGCGGGACGGGCTCAGCGGCGTCCGAGTCGGCGTTCGCCACCGCTGCCGGTGCGGTACTCCAGCCCGTAGTGCTGGAACAGCTCCGGCTCGGTCGCGGCGTCGAGCTCGCCGTCGGTCGAGATCGACGGAGCGTCCTTGACGAGCTTCTTCGGGAACGTCACACGCAGGTGCTTCGGAGCGACGGTGGCGCCGAACAGCGGGACGAAGACGAGCTTCTGGAACCCGACCACGCCGGTGGTCAGGGCGCCGAACGCCGGCTCGGACGTGGCGGTGTCGTAGTAGATGCTCTCGAGCGTGCCGACCTTGTCGTCGGCCTCGTCGACGACCGGCAGACCGATCCAGTCACGGATGTTCGCGGCTTCGAACACGAAGGACTCCCTCCGAGCGTCCGGCAGGTCCGGGTGGCTCTCGCTCGACGCTACCGCCCGGCCGCCTGAGCGGTCACCCGGAGCCGGTCCACCGCGCCGAGCACGTCGTCCGCGGTCACGGCCAGGATCGCCGGGTCCGGGTCCTCGGCGAAGACGTCGCCGCGACGGACCGAGGCGTCGGTGAGCACGATGTGCGGGCCGGTCGCCGGGGGCCCCCACGCCTCGGGCGGCGCCGGGCCGAACAGCACGACCGACGGCACCCCGTAGGCGGTCGCCAGGTGCGCGGCGCCGGTGTCGACCGTGACGACCAGCCGCGCCGCGGCGATCACCGCGGCGAAGGCCTGCAGGTCCAGGGTGCCGGCCAGGACCGCCTCCGGCGCCAGGCCGGCTGCTTCGGCGACGGCACGGGCGCGCACGACGTCGTCCGAGCCTCCTGTCAGGACCACGTCGGCACCGCGCGCCCGGAGCCCGCGCACCACGTCGGCGAAGCGGTCCGTCGGCCAGTGCCGCGCACCGTGGAAGGCACCCACGTGCACGACGGCCGCGTCGGCGACCACCGGCGGATCGGCGGGGCGGTCGATGTGGACCTCGGTCGCGTCCGCGGGGATGCCGTGCCACGTGAGCAGGTCCGCCCAGCGGTCGCGCTCGTGCACGTCGTCCGGCCACTCCGGGCCCTCGTAGTCGTGGGTCGGGTCGGCGTGCCCGATGACCCGACGCGGGGCGAGCGCGGCGACGAGGTCCGATGACTCCGGGCCGGCTCCGTGCAGGTTGACGGCGACGTCCACGGCACCGTGCGGCACCGCGATCGGGTGGTCGAGACCGTGCTGGGCCAGGTGGACGTCCACCGCCGGCACGAGTTCGACGACCGGCGCCAGCCACGCCGTGGTGGCCAGGGTGATGCGGTGGTCGGGGAACGCACGGCGGAGCGCGTGCAGTGCGGGGACGGCGACGAGCAGGTCGCCGAGCTTGATGGCCCGGAGGACGAGCAGTTCCGGGCGTCCGTCGGAGTCGGGCAGGTTCTCGAGGGCGGTCACCGCCGCGACGGTAGACCCGACACGCTGACGGTCCTGCCGGGACCGCGCTCCGCGGCTCTTCCTGGGGTGGTCCCCGGCCGCTGACCGGTAGTCACGGAGCATGGCCCTCGCACCGGACCGCGTCATCCGCGGCCTGCTCCTCGACCGCGACGACACCCTCGTGGTGGACGTCCCGTACAACGCCGATCCGCACCTGGTCGTCCCCGTCCCCGGTGCCCGCCGCGCCGTCGAACGGGCACGTGCCGCGGGGTTGCAGCTCGGCGTCGTCACGAACCAGTCGGTGATCGCGAAGGGCATGGCCACGCGCGAACAGGTCGACGCCACCAACGCCCGGGTCGACGAGCTCGTCGGCCCGTTCGACGTGTGGTGCGTCTGCCCACACGACGCCGGTGACGACTGCGCCTGCCGGAAGCCCCGGCCCGGGATGGTCCTCGACGCCGCCGAGCGGCTCGGCATCCCGCCGGAGTCGATCGTCGTCGTCGGTGACATCGGCGCCGACGTGCAGGCCGCCCGGAACGCCGGAGCGCAGGGGATCCTCGTGCCCACCCCGCGCACCCGCCGCGAGGAGGTCGACGAGGCCGACACCGTCGCCGCGGACCTGGACGAGGCCGTCACCCTGGTGCTCGAGCACGTCGGCACCGTGGCGGACCGGGCGTGAGCGCCGGTCCGCGCGTCCTCGTCGCCCGGCTCGACTCCTTCGGCGACGTCCTGGTCGCCGGCCCCGCGGTGCGCGCGGTGGCCGCCGGGGCCGCGCACGTGACGATGCTGTGCGGACCGCAGGGAGCGCCGGCCGCCGACCTGCTCCCCGGCATCGACCGGGTGCGGGTGTGGGCGGCACCGTGGGTCACCGAGACCGCGCGTCCGATCGACGACGCCCTGCTCGCCGAGTTCCGCGCGCTGGTCGCCGAGGAACAGCCCGACGAGGCCGTCGTCCTGACGTCCTTCCACCAGTCGCCCCTGCCCCTCGCGCTGCTCCTGCGCCTGGCCGGGGTCCCCCGGGTCTCCGGGGCCTCGGTCGACCACCCCGGGTCCCTGCTCGACGTGCGGCTGCGCCCCGGCGAGGACCTGCCCGAGGACCTCCCCGAGCCCGAGCGCGCGCTGCGGATCGCCGAGGCGGCCGGGTTCCGGCTGCCGCCGGACGACGACGGGAGGCTCGCGGTGCGTCACGACGCCGTCCTGCCCCCGCCCGTGGCCGGCCTCGACCGCTACGTCGTCGTCCACCCCGGAGCCAGCGTCCCGGCGCGGTCGTGGCCGGAGTCCCACCACCGCGCGCTGGTCGCCGCCTACGCCGAGCGCGGCGTCCCCGTCGTCGTCACCGGCTCCCCCGGCGAACGCGCTCTGACCGCCGCCGTGGCGGGCGACACCGGCATCGACCTCGGCGGCCGCACCAGCCCCGCCGAACTCGCGGCCGTCCTCGCCGGCGCCGAGGTCGTCGTCGTCGGGAACACCGGTCCGGCCCACCTCGCCGCCGCCGTCGGAGCGCCCATCGTGAGTCTGTTCTCGCCCGTCGTCCCCGCCGTGAAGTGGGCGCCGTACGCCCCGCTCGTCGAACTGCTCGGCGACCAAACCGCACCGTGCCGTCTCAGCCGCGCTCGCGAGTGCCCGGTCCCCGGCCACCCGTGCCTGTCCGGAGTGCGCATCGCGGACGTCCTGGAGGCCCACGAACGGCTCGTCCACCGCGTTTCGCGGACTGATCGGAGAAGTCTGCGGGGCGGCTCAGAAGGCGCTGCGTAGCGTGCGCCACTGCTTCTCCTGCTCCTTCTCCTGCTGCTCCGGCAGCGGCGGGGAGCGACCCCATCGACACCGACCGGAAGGCCCTGCATGCGGATCCTCGTGTGGCACGTGCACGGCGGCTGGATGGACGCCTTCGTCCGCGGCCCCCACGAGTACCTCATCCCGACCACCCCGGCCCGTGACGCCTGGGGACTCGGCCGCGGCGGGCGCGACTGGCCGGACTCCGCGATCGAGATCGACCCGGCCGACGTCGCCGAGGCCGAGGTCGACGTGGTGGTCCTGCAGCGCACCGAGGAGCTCGAGGAAGCCCGCCGTCTGCTCGGTGGCCGAGACGTACCGATCGTCTTCGTGGAGCACAACGCCCCCCGGGTCGACGTGCCGAACAGCCTGCACCCGATGCGCGACCGCGACGACCTGACGATCGCGCACGTGACGCACTGGAACGCCCTGATGTGGGACTGCGGCACCACCCGGACCACCGTCGTCGAGCACGGCGTCGTCGACCCCGGCCCGCTGTACACCGGTGCGCTCGAACGTCTCGGCGTCGTCATCAACGAACCCGTCCGGCGCAACCGTGTCGTCGGCACCGACCTGCTCCCCCGCTTCGCCGAGGTCGCCCCGGTCGACGTCTGGGGCATCGGCTCCGAACGACTGCCGGAGCTCGGCTTCGGCGACCGCGTGGTCGCGCTGGGCGACGTCAAGGCCGATCCCATGCACGCTGCGCTCGCCGAACGGCGGGCCTACGTGCACCCGAACCGCTGGACCTCGCTCGGCCTGTCGCTCATCGAGTCGATGCACATGGCCATGCCGGTCCTGGTGCTCGCGACGACGGACGCGGCCCGCACGGTGCCGGATGAGGCCGGGGCCATCGCGACGGACGTCGAGGAGCTGGTGCGGGCCTCCAGGCTGCTGCTGGAGGACCCGGACGAGGCGCGTCGACGGGGGCTCGTGGCGCGGGAGGCCGTGCTCGCACGGCACGCGCTCGGTCGGTTCCTGGCCGACTGGGACGACCTGCTCGGCGACGCCGTCGCGCGCGGTGCGCGACGGAACCGTGCGGCGGGAGCCGCGCTCGAAGGGAGCCTGCGATGAAGATCGCCATGGTGTCCGAGCACGCGAGCCCGCTCGCCGTGCTCGGCGGGGTCGACGCCGGTGGGCAGAACGTCCACGTCGCCGAACTGTCCGGTGCTCTGGCCGACCGCGGCCACCACGTGACCGTCTACACGCGGCGCGACGACGCGTCGCAGCCGGTCCGTGTGCCCCTGCGTCCCGGGGTCGACGTCGTGCACGTCGACGCCGGTCCCGCGCGTACGGTGCCGAAGGACGAGCTGTTCCCGTTCATGGGGACGTTCGCGTCGGTGCTCGCCGCCGAGTGGTTCCTCGACCGTCCCGACGTGGTGCACGCGCACTTCTGGATGTCGGGTCACGCCGCCCTCGACGCGGTGACGCAGGTGCAGGCCCGGACCGGTGGGATGCGGATCCCGGTGGTGCAGACCTTCCACGCCCTGGGTGTCGTGAAGCGTCGGCACCAGGGTGCCGCGGACACCAGCCCGGCCGAGCGCGAGTGGGTCGAACCCGCCGTCGGCCGGAGCGTCGACCAGGTCGTCGCGACGTGCTCGGACGAGGCGTTCGAGCTCAAGGCCCTCGGCGTCCCGCTGCACCGCATCTCCGTGGTGCCGTGCGGGGTCGACGTGTCGCTCTTCCGTCCGGACGGCCCCGTCGAACAGCGCGACCGTCCGCTCCGGGTGCTCACCGCCTCACGACTCGTGCAGCGGAAGGGCGTCGGGACGACGATCGCCGCACTCGCCGCGCTCGTCGAACAGGGCCGGGACGTCGAGCTCGTCGTCGTGGGCGGTGCCGGTGTCGCCGGTGCCGACCTGGTGGACGACCCCGAGTACCAGCGCCTCGACGCCCTCGCCCGGTCACTCGGCGTGCGCGACCACGTGACGTTCCGCGGGCAGCTCGGGCAGCAGGACATGCCCGCCGTCTACCGCAGCGCCGACGTCGTCGTCTGCGCCCCCTGGTACGAGCCGTTCGGCATCGTGCCGCTCGAGGCGATGGCCTGCGGTCGCCCGGTGGTCGCGTCGAGCGTCGGCGGGCTCATCGACACCGTCGTCGAGGACGCCACCGGCCTGCACGTGCCGCCGCGCGACGAGACCGCGGTCGCCGAGGCCGTCGGCGCACTGCTCGACGACCCGGAGCGCCGCGAGGCGTACGGCCGTGCCGGTCGACAGCGCGCCGAGTCCCGCTACACGTGGCAGAAGGTCGCGGCCGACAGCGAGCGCGTCTACGAGCGCCTGCTCGCCGGCGCGACGTCGTCCGCCAGCACCACCGGGCCCGCCGTCGGCCGCTCGCGCACCACCCACGCCGGCCGGGTCACCCGCGCCGCGCAGTCGACGGAGAGGACCGCACGATGACCATCGACCAGCAGACCGGGCTCGAGGACCGCGCCGTCACCGACAGTGCCCGCGTCGTCGTCGACCACGTCGCGGCGTCGGTCCCCGTGATCGCCTCCCTCGTCGACCACAGGGACCACATCGCCGAGTGGGCGGACGACATCGCCGGCCGGCTCGTCGCCGGGCGTCGGCTGCTCGCCGCGGGCAACGGCGGCTCGGCCGCCGAGGCGCAGCACCTGACGTCCGAGCTCACCGGCCGCTTCGAGGGCGACCGACCGGCGTACTCGGCCATCTCGCTGCACGCCGAGACCTCGGCCGTCACCGCGATCGGGAACGACTACGGCTACGACCAGGTGTTCGCACGGCAGGTGTCGGCCCACGCCCGGGCCGGCGACGTCCTCGTCCTGCTGTCGACGAGCGGCAAGAGCCCGAACCTGCTGCGGGCCGCCGAGGCCGCTCGTGCCGTGGGTGCCCGTTCCCTCGCCCTGACCGGGTCCCGGCCGAACCCGCTCGCCGACCTGGTCGACGACGCGATCTGCATCGAGGGGCCGTCCGCCAACGTGCAGGAGGCGCAGCTCGTCCTGGTGCACGCGCTGTGCAAGGCGATGGAGCCGACGCTGCGTCGCGGGGGCCGTCGATGAGCGGGGCTGCTGACGCCGCTCAGCGTTCCGGCGCTGCCGGCGGCCGCGCCGCCGCCCCGCGCTTCCGCATCGCCGTCGTCGGGGACACCCTGCTCGACGTCGACGTGTCCGGCACGAGCGAGCGCCTGAGCCCGGACGCCCCCGTCCCCGTGGTGGACGTCGCGACCGACGACCGCCGAGCCGGTGGTGCCGGACTCGTCGCGACGATGCTCGCCCGCGACGGCCACGACGTCACCCTGGTCACCGTCCTGAGCGACGACGGCCGTGCCCAGGAGGTCCGCGACCTGCTCCCCGACGTCACGATCGTCGCCGGGCCATCCGGAGTCCCCACCCCCGTGAAGACCCGCGTGCGCGTCGTCGACCACGCCCTCGTCCGGATCGACGAGGGCTGCGCGACCCCGCCCGTGCCCGGAGCCACCGACGCGATGACCGCCGCATTCGACGGCGTCGACGCGATCGTCGTCGCCGACTACGGCCGCGGGGTCGCCGCTGCCCCGGCACTCCGTGACGCCCTCACCCGTGCGGCCGAGCACCTGCCGGTGGTGTGGGACCCGCACCCCAAGGGCGCCGCCCCCGTCCCCGGCACCACCGTCGCCACCCCGAACGCGGCCGAAGCACGACGCTTCACCGACGTCGAGGGACACGGTGTGCCCTTCGCCACCGTCGCCGCCGCCCGTCTCGTCGAAC
This sequence comes from Curtobacterium sp. MCPF17_051, assembly GCF_003234595.1. Classification (NCBI taxonomy): domain Bacteria; kingdom Bacillati; phylum Actinomycetota; class Actinomycetes; order Micrococcales; family Microbacteriaceae; genus Curtobacterium; species Curtobacterium sp. MCPF17_051. Next base: position 34,802 of record NZ_QKSE01000007.1, read on the forward strand.
AGTGGCAGGCCGGTGCCGTCGCCGTGACGATGGGTGACCGCGGCGCGCTGCTCGCCGACGCCCAGGGCGACAGCCGCTTCGTGCCCGCTCCGTCCGTCAGCGCCGGGGACCCCTGCGGTGCCGGCGACCGGCTCGCCGCGGGCGTCGCCGTCGCCCTGGCATCCGGGGCGGACGTCCCCGATGCCGTCTCCGCCGGCGTGGTCGCGGCGTCCGAGTACCTGGCCGCCGGTGGCGTCACCGCGCTCTTCGCCGACGACGGCCCCGCGCCGCTGGCCGTCCCCGGGGCCGACCGGGACGCCATGCGCCTGGTGCACGACGTCCGCAGCGCCGGCGGCACCGTCGTCGCGACCGGAGGCTGCTTCGACCTGCTGCACGCCGGACACGCCCGCACCCTGTCGGCCGCCCGTGCACTCGGCGACTGCCTGGTCGTGTGCCTCAACTCGGACTCGTCGGTCCGCGCACTGAAGGGCCCCGACCGGCCCATCATGACCCAGGACGACCGGGTCGAGCTGCTCCTGGCACTCGACTGCGTCGACGCCGTCGTGGTGTTCGACGAGTCCACCCCCGACGAGGCCCTTCGCCGCTTCCGCCCGGACGTCTGGGCGAAGGGCGGCGACTACACCGCGAGCGAACTGCCCGAGACGGCGACCCTCGCCGAGTGGGGTGGCCGCGTCGTCACCGTGCCGTTCCACCCGGGCCGCTCGACCACCCGGCTCGCCGCCGCGATCGAACGCGTCGGCTGAGCGTCCGCCCGCCGTTCCACACCGGCTCGACCACTTCCCGCACCACTACGCAAAGGACATCCATGCCCGTCCCCACCACCCCCATCGGCCGCGTCCTCGTCACCGGCGGCGCCTCCGGACTCGGCGCCGCCGTCGTGGCCGCCGTCGCCGAGGCCGGCGGCACCCCGATCGTCCTCGACCTGCGGATCGACGCCGTCCCCGAGGGCGTCGACGCCGTCGCCGTGGACGTCTCGGACACCGACGCCGTCGAGCAGGCGGTCCGTGACGCCGCCGAGCGACACGGTGGCCTCGACGCCGTCGTCACCGCCGCGGGCATCGACACCCCCGCCCCGATCGACGCGATCTCGTCCGGCAAGTGGGAGCAGATCGTCGGCGTCAACCTGATCGGCACCGCCTCGACCGTGCGCGCCGCCCTGCCCGCCCTCGAGGCCACGCACGGCCGCGTCGTCACGATCTCCTCGTCGCTCGCCCTGCGCGGCGTCGGCGACGGCACCGCGTACTCGGCGTCGAAGTTCGGCGTCCGCGGGTTCTCGCAGGCGCTGGCCGCCGAGACCGCCGGTCGCATCGGCGTGACCAACATCATCCCCGCCGGGATGCGGACGAACTTCTTCGCCGACCGGACCGAGCAGTACAAGCCCGGCCCGGACGCGCAGCTCATCGAGCCGGAGTACGTCGCGAACTCGATCATCTTCGCGCTCTCGCAGCCGGCCGGCTGCGAGATCCGTGAGCTCTCGATCATGCCGGCGACGGAGCCGAGCTGGCCGTAGCCGCTCGCCGCTGACGGACGGGAGGCGCGGTGCCGGCTGGCACCGCGCCTCCCGTCCGTCAGCGTGTGCCGTGCGTGGCGCGCGCTGTGCTCTGGTGCGAGCTTCCGCACTCCGTGCGGGGGCCGAAGCGTCGCACGGAGTGTGGAACCTCGCACCGGGCGCTCGTGGCGCTGCACGGGCGGCCTGGAGGCGCGTGCCGGGCCGGCACCGCGCCTCCCGTCCGTCAGCCGGTCGCGTCCACGGCGCGGCGCGCGTCGCGTCGGACCGTGCGGAGCAGGTCCTCGACGTCGGCGAGGACGGCCTCGGGCTCGACCTGGTCGACGTAGGACGGGTCGTGCTCGCACCGTTCGGCGGTCCAGCCGACCTGGGTGACGTCCGCGCCGCAGACCGGGCACTGCGTCACGAAGGACAGGTGCACCCGGTGCCGACCGCGGTCGAAGGGCCCGGCGTTGATCACGTTGCCGAACCAGAATACCCCGACGGTCGGGGTGCCGACGGCGACGGCGAGGTGCCGTGGACCGGAGTCGTCGCCGACCATGACGTCGGCCGCGGCGAGGACGTCGGGGAGTTCACGCAGGGGCAGTGACGCGGTGAGGTCGTGGACGCGCTCCTGCAGCTCCTGCGGCAGCGACGCGACGATGGCGGATGACGCCGGGACGTCGGAATCGTCACCCACGAGCACCACGTCGTCACCGGCGGCGAGCCGGGCACGGGCGACCTCGGCGAAGCGCGAGGGGCTCCAGCGGCGACGCGGGTCGGTGGCGCCGGGGTGGATCGCGACGAGTCGTCCTCGGACCCCGAGGCGCTGCCGGACCGCGGCACGCGCGGCCTCGGAGACGTGCAGTCGGGGGTCGAGGGTGACCGGTTCGGCGCCGGCCAGCGAGGCCACCTCGAGCGCCCGGACGACCTCGTGCTGGTAGTAGACGTAACGGACCCAGCGCTCCAGGACCTCGGCGTCCTCGGTGGCGGTGCCCACGGTGTGGCGGGCGCCGAGCCGGAGCAGGAACGGGTTCGAGTTGCGACCGCCGCCGTGCACCTGCACCGCGAGGTCGAAGCGCCCGTGCAGCCGGTCGAAGAAGTCCTGCTCGGTCGGTGCGCCGTCGCCGGAGTCCCGGACGCCGGGCACGACGGGGAGCTCCTCGAAGGCGTGGACGGCCTCGGTGCGACCCTCGAGCACCGGCCGGGCCGACGGTGCCCCGAGCAGCGTGATCCTCGCTCCGGGGTACGCGGCGGCCAGGGCCTCGACCGCCGGGAGGGCGAACATCAGGTCGCCCAGTCCCCCGCCGCGGAGCACCGCGATCTCGCTGACACCGTCGAACCGTTCTCCGCCCACACCGATCTGTTGCACAGCTCCACGTCTACCGGTCGGACCCGTCCGGACGCCCAGCAGCGCCCCCGGATGGACGAGAAGCGCGATGCCGTGACCGCACACAGCGGAGCACGAGCACCGTGTGAGGCCCCGCCCGCCTCCGGAAGGACCCCATGACGATCGCACCCCCCGCCGCCGACGACCTCGTGGTGACCGACCCCGTGAACGGATCGATCGCGTCCACCGTGCGCCGCTCGACCGAGGACGACGTCCGCAACGCCGTCGCCCGCGCCCGTGCCGCTGCCGGCGCCTGGGCCCGGACCGCACCGGCCGAGCGCGGTGCACTGCTGCACGCCGCGGCCGAGCACCTCCGTGCGCACGCGCAGGAGCTGGCGGACCTGAACACCCGCGAGACCGGCAAGGTGCCCGGCGACGCACTCGGTGGGGTCGAGGCCGGCATCGGCACGCTCGTGCAGTACGCCGAGCTTGGGCCGGTGCACCGGGGTGAGGCCCTGCGCGGGCAGTTCGGTGCCGCCGACTGGTCGGTGCCGCACCCGCGTGGCGTGGTGCTCGCCCTGACGCCGTGGAACGACCCGGTCGCCGTGGCCTGCGGGATCCTCGGCGCAGCGATCGTCACGGGCAACACCGTCGTGCACAAGGGCAGCGAACGGTGCCCGGCGACGTTCTCCCGACTCAACGCGCTCCTCGCCGAGGTCCTGCCGGACGGCGTGCTCATCGGCGTCGACGGCGACGCGACCACCGGCGAGCAGCTCCTGGCGCAGGAGGGCATCGACGTCTACGCGCACGTCGGCTCGACCGCGACCGGTGACCGCCTGAGCGAGGTGGCCGCGACCACCCGCGCCCACGTCATCCGCGAGAACGGCGGCAACGACCCGGTCGTCGTCGACGCGGACGTCGACCCGGAGTGGGCCGCCGCACAGGTCGCCCTCGGTGCCTTCGCGAACACCGGCCAGATCTGCACCAGTGTCGAGCGGGTGTACGTCCACCAGGACGTCGCCGAGCCCTTCGTCGCCGCGCTCGTCGCCGAGGCGGAGCGCCGCACGGCCGCACCCGCGGCCGAGTTCGGGCCGCTCGTGGACGACCGGCTGCGCGAGCTCGTGCAGAGCCACGTGGACGACGCGATCGCCCGCGGTGCCTCCGCCCGGACCGGTGGCGTCACGCCCGGCGGTCTCGGCTCGTTCTACCCGGCGACCGTCCTGACCGACTGCACGGACGAGATGCTCGTGCTGACCGAGGAGACCTTCGGCCCGATCGCCCCGGTGCGCGTCGTGTCGGACTTCGCGGAGGGCCTCCGGCTCGCCGCGGCCGACCGCTACGGCCTCGCCGCCACCGTGCTGACGAACGACACCGCGCACGCGCTCCGTGCCGCGGCCGAGCTGCCCGTCGGCACCGTCAAGGTGAACGCCGTGTTCGGTGGCGCTCCTGGCGGCAGTGCCCAGCCCCGCGGTGCCTCGGGTGCCGGGTTCGGGTACGGCCCGCACCTGCTCGACGAGATGACGACGACGACGGTGGTGCACCTCGAGGCAGCCCCGCCGCGGCGCACCGTGGAGCCGGAACGCGATGGCACCGGCCCCGCAGCCGCCGCCGGCGCCACCGCCGGCAGCGCTGACACCGTGGGAGGCTCCCGATGACCGCCGACGTCCGGCTGGTCCGTGACCTCGTCGCCACGATCGACGACCGCGAACCCCTCGTCGTCGTCATCGGCGACTGCATCCTCGACCGCTGGACCGTCGGCGAGGCCGAGCGGGTCTCCCGCGAGGCCCCGGCCCCCGTCGTCCGCGTCACCGAGACCATCGCGGTGCCGGGCGGCGCGGCGAACACGGCCGTGAACGCCCGCGCCCTCGGCGCCCGGGTCCGCATGGTGGGGCTCATCGGTGACGACGAGGCCGGTGACGTCCTGCGCCAGCGGCTCGAGGCAGCCGGCGTCGACACGTCGTTCCTGGTCGAGATCCCCGGGGCCCGCACCACGACGAAGTCGCGCGTGGTCGGCGGTGACCGCGTCGTGGTCCGGGTCGACGAGCTGGCCGCGACCCCGACCGCCGAGCACGGCGAACGCCTCGCCCGCTCGGTGGCCCGCGCCATCCGGTGCGCCGACGCCGCCGTCGTGTGCGACTACGGCCTGGGTGTCCAGGCAGAGGACGTCGTGCCGATGCTCGACCGTGACCGTCCCGGCGCCGTCGTGGTCGACGCGCACGACCTGACCCGCTGGGCCGCGCTGCACCCCGACCTCGTCACGCCGAACGCCGGTGAGACCGCGGCCCTGCTCGGCACGGAGCTCGGTACCGGCGCCGACCGCGTCGGCACCGTCGTCGCAGCCCGTGCCGACGTCCTCGCCCGCAGCGGTGCCCGTGCCGCTGTGGTCACGCTCGACCGTGACGGCACCGTGCTGCTCGAGCCGGGGTCCGACCAGGGGTTCCGCACGCGTGCGACGCCCGCCTCGGAGCAGCAGGCCTCCGGCGCCGGAGACACCTTCTGCGCCGCCGCGACCGTCGCCCTCGCCGTGCAGGCCCCCCTGCGCGACGCCGTCGCCGTCGCCCAGGCCGCTGCCGACGTCGTCGTCCGCGAGGCCGGCACGTCCGTCTGCACCGCCGCGGCCCTGCTCGACTCGGTGACCGCTCCGGCGGCGACCGTCGTCGACCACGACGAGCTCGCCACCGCGGTCGAGGCCGCACGGCAGGCCGGCCGCCGCGTCGTCTTCACGAACGGCTGCTTCGACGTCGTGCACCGCGGACACACCACCTACCTGCGGCAGGCCCGTGACCTGGGCGACCTGCTCGTCGTCGCCCTGAACGACGACGACTCGGTGCGCCGGCTGAAGGGCCCGGAGCGGCCGATCAACCCGGCCGAGGACCGCGCCGGCGTGCTCGCCGCGTTGGCCTGCGTCGACCTGGTCACGGTGTTCGCGACGGACACCCCCATCCCGCTCATCGAACGGCTGCGCCCCGAGGTCTACGTCAAGGGCGGCGACTACTCCCCCGAGATGCTGACCGAGACCGAGGTCGTACGCGGCTACGGCGGCGAGGTCGTCATGGTCGACTACGTGCCCGAGCACTCCACCAGCGCCGTCGTGCGCCGGATCCGCGAAGCCGCTGCGCGGTCCGAACCGGACCCGGCACCGTGACCGCCCGCTGGTCCGGGTCCTGGGCGAAGGCCCCCGATTCAGCGGACACGGGCACGGTCGACGTCGACGTGCTCATCCCGACCGTCGGCAGGCCGGCCGAGCTCGCCACGACGCTGGCCGGGCTCGCCGCCCAGACCGACGTCGACCTGCGCGTCGTGCTGAGCGACCAGTCCGCGGACGGGGACGCCGCCAGCGCCCCGGCGGTCGCCGCGATGCTGCGCGTCCTGGAGGCGCAGGGCCGGCCCGTCACGCTCCTCACCCACCCGGAACGGCGTGGCCTTGCAGAGCACCGGCAGTTCCTGCTCGACCACGCCGAGGCAGCCGCGGCGCTGTTCCTCGACGACGACGTCTGGCTCGAGCCGGGGTCGATCGCGCGGATGCTCGACGCGCTGCGCACCCTGGGCTGCGGGTTCGTCGGCAGCGCCGTGCAGGGGTTGTCCTACCTGCAGGACCGCCGTCCGCACGAGACCTCGGTGTTCGAGCGGTGGGACGGCCCCGTCGTGCCCGAGGTGGTGCGCCGCGGGACCCCCGGCTTCGACCGCTGGTCGCTGCACAACGCCGCGAACCCGACGCACGTCGCCGCCGACCTCGACCTGCACCCCGGCGAGTGGGTGCCCTACCGCGTCGCGTGGGTCGGTGCCTGCGCGCTGTACGACCGTCGTGCGCTCGAGGAGGTCGGGGGCTTCCGGTTCTGGGACACCCTGCCACCCGAGCACGCCGGCGAGGACGTCGTCGCGCAGTGGCGGGTGATGGAACGCTTCGGCGGTGCGGGCATCATGCCCTCGGGAGCCGTGCACCTGGAGGCCCCGACCACCGTCGTCGACCGCCGGGTGGACGCACCTGACGTGGTGTTCGCGGACGGGAACGTCATACCGCGGTAGGGGGTGGTCGAGACCGCCGCGGGATGGCAGCCGCGCGCCGGCTCCGTAGCGTCGTCCCCGTCGACGAGTTCCGTCGGCGGGAGGGAGCACCCCGTGTTCGACCAGATCACCCCGCTCGTCGTCGAGCTGGCCGCGAGTCCGCTCGTCTACGTCGTCCTCTTCGCCCTGTGCCTGGTGGACGGCTTCTTCCCGCCGGTGCCGAGCGAGTCCGCCCTGGTCGCGATCGCCGCCATCGCCGCGACGTCCGGACAGCCCGTCCTCGCCGTGGTGCTCGTCGTCGCCGCCCTCGGAGCGATCGCCGGCGACTCGATCGCGTACTGGATCGGGCGCCGGATCGGGTTCGCCCGGCTGACCCGGTCGAAGCGACCACGGATCGCGGCGGCCTTCGCGTTCGCGGAGCGGCAGATGCAGCGCCGGTCCGCCAGCCTCATCCTGACCGGGCGCTTCATCCCGGTCGGTCGTGTCGCCGTCAACACCACGGCCGGCGCGACCGGCCTGCCCTACCGCCGGTTCCTCGCGATCAGCGCGATCGCGGGGCTGGCGTGGTCGGCGGTGTCGATCGGCATCGCCCTCGCCGCGTCGAGCGTGCTGCACGAACCGATCGTCGCGGCCCTGGTGTCGATGGTGGTCGCCGCCGGGCTCGGGATCGCGGTCGACCGGGTGCTCGGTACCATCAGCCGCAGGCGTGACGCCCGCGAGGCCCGCGCCGCAGCCACACCCGACACCGCACGAGCCGACGCCGCGCCCGAACGCACCGATGCCGCGCCCGCCACCGCCCCCGCACCCTGCCTCGCCCGAACCGGAGAGATCGCCCGCCCGTGACCGTCGTCCCGAAGCCCCGCCCCACCTGGGTCCGGCCTGCCGTGCAGATCGGCTTCGTCCTCGTCGTGGTGTCCCTGTTCGCCGTCGCGGCACCCGTGACCGCGGTGTTCTACGGCGTCCCTGTGCCGCTCGCGATGCTCGTGACCGCCGTGTTGTCGGCGAGCGTCGGCCTCGCACCGCTCGTCCCCCGCACGGCGTCGGTCGCGCACCTCGCCGCCCTCGCCGGCCTCGGGATCCTGACGGCACCCGGCACCGTCGGGCCCTGGCCGGTCTCGGTCACGAGCATCATCGGCCTGAGCGCGCTGCTCGTCGTGCTGGGCGTCCGCACCACCTGGCGGCTCACCGCGGTGGTCTGGGTCGCGGCGACGCTGCTCACCCTGCTGCTCATCGGCGTGACGCCCGACCGGTGGGGGCAGGTCGACGTCTGGGCGACGAGCTTCGTGGTGAGTGCCGGCGACACCCTCGTCGTGGCTGCCGCGGCGGTCGTCATCGGGCAGCGCCGGACCGTGCGCGAGGAGCTCGCCGCCGCCCGCCGCGACACCGAGCTCGAGCAGGCCCGACGGCGGAGCGTCGAGGAGCGCTCCCGGATCGCCCGTGAGCTCCACGACGTCGTCGCCCACAGCATGTCCGTCGTGCACATGCAGGCCGAGTCCGCCCCGTACCGCGTCGCGGACCTGCCGCCGGAGGCCCGCACCGAGTTCGCGGCCATCGCCGAGACCTCGCGCACGGCCCTGCGGGAGATGCGGCAGCTCCTCGGCACCCTGCGTGGCGACGCCGACGCCGAGCGCGCACCGCAGCCGCGGCTCGCCGACCTGCCCGCGCTGGCGAACGCCACCCGGGCGGCCGGCATCCCCGTCGACCTCCGACTCGACCAGGGGATCGTCGACGACGTCGACCGGCTCGCACAGCTCACCGTGTACCGGGTCGTGCAGGAGGCGCTCGGCAACGTGGCCCGGCACGCGCCCGGTGCGCCCACCGTCGTGACGGTCGGGAGGCACGGCTCGGCCCTCACGGTCGAGGTCGCCAACACCGCGCCACCGGTCGGCAGCGTGCCCGGTGCGCCGCCGGACGACGGCGGCTTCGGCCTGGCGGGGATGCGCGAGCGCGTCGCCGCGCTCCGCGGCACGATCGATCACGGGCCGGACCCGGACGGAGGCTTCCGCGTCGCCGTGCGTCTGCCCACCCAGCCCGCCGCGACCACGTCGCAGCCGACGGCCGACGGGGCAAGCCGATGACGCGGGTGATGGTGGTGGACGACCAGCAGATGTTCCGTGTCGGACTGCGGGCGATCCTCCAGGCCCAGGACGACGTCGAGGTCGTCGGCGAGGCCGCGAACGGTGCCGAAGCGGTCGTGATGGCGATCCGGCTCCGGCCGGACGTGATCCTGATGGACGTCCGGATGCCGGAGCTCGACGGGATCGAGGCGACCCGGCGGATCACCGCGGCACCCGCGGAGTCGCCCGTCCGCGTGGTGATGCTCACGACGTTCGACATCGACGACTACGTGTTCGACGCGCTGCGTGCCGGGGCGAGCGGGTTCCTGCTCAAGGACGCGAGCGCCGAGGAGCTCGTGCAGGCCGTCCGGACCGTCGCAGCCGGCGACTCCCTGCTCGCACCGAGGGTGACCCGGCACCTCGTCGAGGCCTTCGTCGCCGGCCCGCAACCGGCGGCCCCGCGGACCGAGGTGCTCGACGTGCTGACCGACCGGGAGCGTGACGTGTTCCTGCTGATGGCGCGGGGGCGGTCGAACGGGGAGATCGCGGCGGAGCTGTTCATCGCGGAGCAGACCGTGAAGACCCACGTCGGCCGCGTCCTGGCGAAACTGCAGCTGCGGGACCGGGTGCACGCCGTCGTGCTGGCCTACGAGAGTGGGCTGGTCATGCCGTCCGCGTGAGGTGCGGGCCCGAGACGCGACCACAGACGGACGGGAGGCCCGGTGCCAGCTGGCACCGGGCCTCCCGCCAGAGGTGTGGTCGCGACTCAGGCGGCGAGGTGCGCCTGCAGGAACCAGCGGTCCTTGGTCAGCGCACGCTCGATCTCGATCGCGACGTCCTGGCTGTTGAGGTCGACCTCGTCGAGGCCGTCGACCGCACGGCGGACCTGCAGCAGCGCGGCGTCGATCTGGGCGATCACCTCGGTGATGGTGACGTCCGAGTTCTGGAAGCCCTGCGACAGCGGCGGCAGGGTGGTGTTCGCGGCGACGGTCGCGATGCGCGAGTCGACCGGCAGGCCGAGGGCGACGATGCGCTCCGCAGCCTTGTCCGCGTAGTCCTGCGCGTGCTCGACGATCTCGTCGAGGAGTTCGTGCACGCCGACGAAGTTGCGGCCACGGACGTGCCAGTGGGCCTGCTTGCCGTTGACGACGAGCGCCTCGAGGTCGATGACGACGGGGGCGAGGAACTGGGCGACCCCGGCTGCGAGCTCCGGCGTGGTCGAGAACGGGGACGTGGTGCTGGGGGTGGTGGTGCTGCTCTGCGTGGTCATGTCGTTTCCTCCTCCGTCGTGGCTACACCCGCGTGCCTGGCCCTGTCCGGACCGACGCGGTGCTGCCGATGGTCACAACCATGCCCGCCTCTTTTGCATGCCGCAAGGAAGAGCAGGCTGCCCTTACCCGCCGTACTCGACCTGGATCTGCTGGCCGGCGTCGGTGAGTCCGAGCTGCACCATGGACCGTGCGCGCTCGATCCACGGGCTGTCCGCACACCCGATCCACACCGAGGTGCGGGGCTCGCAGCCCGTCACGCACCACTCGGCGGCCCACCCGGTCAGGGCGTGGGCGAGGGCTTCGCCGTGGTCCGCGAAGACCAGCGGGGCGACGGCCGAGCTGCGGGCGCTCCGGACCAGCCAGGTCACGGTGACGCGCGGCGGGGCCGGCAGGATGCGGATCTGCTCGTCGAGGGCGACCTCGACGAAGACCTGCCCGTACGCGTTCTCGGGGAGTTCCTCGAGCTGGCGGTGGATCTCGACGAGGTCCTCGGCACCGCCCGCGATGAGGATGCGTTCGCTGGGCTGTCGCCGGGTCCGTGCCATGTGGCAACGGTAAGGGAAGCCTTACCTCATCACAAGGGGGAACGACCGGTTCCGGCGATGTCCACAGCGGGCACACCGAGTTCGTGCGACAGGAACCGCCACATCCACGACAGGGCGACCGTGTTCGTCAGCCCCGGGACGCCCTGGGCGATCTGTGTCGCGACGCCGTCGCTGTACGCGGCGAGCTGCAGCGCGACGGTGTCGGCGTCCACCGTGTCCCCGTGCCCGTCCCGTTCGCCGGCCCCGTCCGCGGTGGCCCCGAACACCCCGGCGTCCACCCCGCGCCGGATCACCCGCACCAGGCACGCCTCCCAGACGCGGATGCGTTCGGCGTACTCGGCGGCGACCTCGGGCCGACGGACCACCGCGGTCCAGTAGTCGGACCAGATCCGCCAGTGCTGCCGGACCTGCTCGGTGTCGCCGAACAGCGGGGCCACGAGCATCCGCAGCCCCACCAGCACGTCGGGTTCGGCGTCGACGGCCGCGACGATGGCGCCGTAGAAGCGCTCGGTCTCGAGCACGACGACCTCGTTGAGGATCTCCGCGACGCTGCCGAAGTGGTAGGTCACGGTGCCGACGGAGACGCCGGCCTCGGCCGCGATGTCGCGCAGTCCGGTGGCACCGACGCCGTTCCGGACGATCACCGCGCGGGCGGCCTCGACGATCATCGCGCGTCGGACCTCCGGGCGCTGCCGGACGCGTGCCGCCGCGGTCACGCCGAGGTCCGCGGGACGTCGTCGACGAAGGTCCGCTCGGTGACGAGCACCTCGGGTTCGTCGGGTCCGCCGTCGCGGGCCCAGGCGCGCACGGTGTTGACGACGTGGAAGGTGTCGGCGTCGGCGCTGACCTCGGACGTCGTCTCGAGGCGCGCGGCCCACTCCGGCTTCGTCAGCCCGATCGCCCAGCGGGAACTCGCCCGTGCGCTGGTCGGGTCGTCGGAGCGGATCCGGTACGTCTCGCGGGCGTCCTCGGTGAACACGAGGCCGTCCGGGTAGACGCGCCCGCCGCCGTACCCGGGGTCGACGTCGAGCGTCCACTCCCCCGTCTCGACGTCGTGCGTCACCGTGCGCTGCGGCAGTGGGTCGGCCGGCGCCACGGGTTCGATCACGAGGGGCTCGGACCGTTCGGGCCCGGCGAAGGCCACCCCGTCGTCGGTCGACCGGGTCCAGGTGGGCAGGGTGACGCTCGAGGCGGTCGGGTCGATCGTCACGGTGGCCTCGACACCGTGCGGCCACACCCACGGCCAGTAGGACGACGAGACCGCGATGCGCAGCCGGTGTCCGGCGGCGAACCGGTGTCCGGTCGAGACCAGGCGCACGGGCAGGTCGGCAGGCGTCCCGGGCACGAGCACGTCGTCGCGGTCCATCCCGTCGCGCTTGGCGGCGTTCAGCACCCCGCGCGTGACGAGCGTCGACGAGCCGTCCGGTGCGACGTCGCAGAGCCGGACGGTCAGGGTGGCCCGGGGTTGGTCGCTCGTGACGGACAACCGCACGAGCACGTTGCCGAGCAGGTCGAACGCCTTGCCGACGGGCAGGTCGAAGGTGACCGAACGGCCGTCCTCGGCGCGCTGGTCCGGCGGCAGGTCGGTGGCGTTGCCGAACGGGAAGAAACGCCCGGCGTCCACCCCGGTGTGCTGCGGCGACCGCACGACGACCGGTCCGAGGTCACCGCCCCGCAGTGCGGCGAGGGGCAGGACGCGCTCGTGGGTCGCGGCGGAGGGCCACGCCTCGGCACCGATCCAGCGACCGCGACGATCGGCGTAGTACGGCGCGGGGGCTTCGCCCTCGTTGATCCAGGCCCGCAGTGCGGGGTCGTCGTCGACGCCGGTGTCGACCCCGCGCAGCCAGCGGTCCCACCACCGCAGGGTCTCCTGCAGGAACCCGATCGACGGCCCCGGCGCGAGCCCGCGGTCCGGGTACTGGTGCGACCACGGGCCGATGATGCCCTTCACGGGGGCGCCGACGTGGTCGACGAGCCGGAGCACGGCGTCCCGGTAGGGGTCCGCCCAGCCGCCGACGGCGAGCACCGCGGCGCGGATGCCGTCGTAGTCCTCGGCGGCGCTGCCGTGCCGCCAGTAGTCGTCGCGTTCCTGGTGCGCCAGCCACACCGGCGTCAGCGGGCGGTTCGCCTCGAGGCGTTCCCGCCAGCGGTCGATCCACCCGGCGCCGACGACCTCGGGCCGGGGCGGCCGGGAGTTGAAGGCGAACATGGTCGCGCCCCAGGCCGCCATGTCGATGCCGAGCACGGCGCCGCCGACGTAGTGCACGTCGTTGTCGTACCGGTCGTCCGTCGAGCACACCGTCACGATGGCCTTGAGCGCGACGGGTGCCCGGGCCGCGAGCTGCAGCGCGTTGAAGCCGCCCCACGAGATGCCGAACATGCCGACGGCGCCCGTCGACCACGGTTGCTCGGCGAGCCAGGCGATCACGGCCTCGCCGTCGAGCAGCTCCTGCTCGCTGTACTCGTCGTCGAAGAACCCGTCGGACGACCCGGTGCCGCGGATGTCGACCCGCACCGAGGCGTACCCGTGCTGGGCGTACCAGGGGTGCCGCTCCGAGTCGCGCGGTGCGGTCCAGTCGTCGAGCCGGTACGGCAGGTACTCGAGCAGCACCGGCGTCGGACCGCCCGGCCCACCCGGCTGCGTCGGCGACTGCGACGGTGCCCAGATCCGGGCGTGCAGCCGCACGCCGTCGGGCATCGGGATCCACTCGTCGCGGACCGTCACGCCCGCGGGCAGCGAGCCGGGGTCGCCGATGGCGGTGAAGGTGGCGGCGGCGGTGCCGTGGTCGGTGCCGTCGTCGGTCGTCATGCGTCCTCCCAGTTGCGGGTGCGGTGTCCGTCGCCGTGGTCGGTCCAGCCGTCGGTGTGCCGCCAGCGCGGCACCCCGTCACCGACGTCGGGCAGGGTCGTGCTGCCGGGTTCGAGCGTCGCCGCGAGCAGCGTCGACGTGTACGGGTGGTTCGGGCCGGTGAACACCCGCTCGGTCGGTCCGATCTCGACGATGCGGCCACCGGTCATCACCGCGACCCGGTCGGCCACGCCCCGGACCACGGCGAGGTCGTGGCTGATGAACAGGCAGGCGAGGCCCCGCTCGCGCTGCAGGTCGGCGAGCAGCGCGAGGATCCCCGCCTGCACCTGCACGTCGAGCGCGGTGGTGATCTCGTCGGCGATCACGAGCGACGGCTCCGCGGCCAGTGCGCGGGCGATCCCGACGCGCTGGCGCTGCCCACCGGACAGCTGCGCGGGCAGTCGGTCGGCGAACTCCGGCCCGAGCCCGACCTGGCTGAGCAGGGCACCCACGCGCTCCCGCGAGGACGAGCCGCTGAACAACCGCAGCGGCCGCGCGACGGCCGCGCCCACGGTGCGCCGCGGGTTGAGCGACGTGTCCGCGTTCTGGAAGACGAGCTGCACGGCGCGCCGCAGGTCGGGCGCCCGTCCGGCGATCGGCTCGCGCAGGTCGCCGCGGGTCGTGCCGTCGTCGTACGTGAACGTCCCCGACTCGGCCGGCACCAGTCCGGCCAGCGCCGTCGCGAGCGTCGACTTGCCGCTGCCGGACTCGCCCACGACGGCGAGCGTCTCGTGCGCGGCGATCGTGAACGAGACGCCGTCGACGGCGGCCGGCAGACCGCGGCCGTAACGGATCACCAGGTCGTCCGCGGTCACCACGGGGCGGGCGGCGCGCTCGGGAGGTGCGGTGCGGGTGGCCGTGGAGCCGACCGTCCCGGGGACGGACGGGTCCAGGGCGTCGCGATCCCTCCCTCCAGGCCGTCGTCCGTCCGGCACCGCGGCCAGCAGGGCACGCGTGTACTCGTGCTGCGGAGCGGCGAAGAGCGCCGCCGTGGCGGCGTGCTCGACGACCTCGCCGTCGCGCATCACGGCGATCTCGTCCGCCATGGCGGACACCACCCCGAGGTCGTGGCTGACGAGCAGGACGGCCATGCCGAGCTGCCGACCGAGGTCGGCGACCAGGTCGAGGACCGCGGCCTGCGTGACGACGTCCAGGGCGGTGGTCGGTTCGTCGAGGACGAGCACGCGCGGCCGGGCGGCGACGGCCATCGCGATGGCGATGCGCTGCTGCTGCCCGCCGGACAACTGGTGCGGGTACCGGCGGACGATCGCGTCGGGGTCCGGCAGCCGGACCAGCCGGACCAGCTCGGCGACCCGTTCGGGGCCGTCGGGCTCGCCGTGGGCGCGGAGGGCCTCGCGGATCTGCTCACCGACGCGCATCGACGGGGTGAGTGCCTGCCCGGCGTTCTGGGCGACGACCGAGGCGGTGCCGCCGCGGAGCGCCCGGCGGCCGGCCGGCGACAGGGCGAAGACGTCGGCCCCGTCGACACGGACCGTCCCGGCGTCGATCGCCGACCCGGCGCGCAGGTGTGCCAGGAGCGTCCGCGCGATGGTGGACTTGCCGCTGCCGGACTCGCCGACCAGGCCGAGGGTGCGACCGGCCTCGATCGTGAACGAGACACCCCGGACGACGGGGACGCGTCGCTTGCCGGCGGCGTACGAGATGGACAGGTCGTCGACGCGGACGGTCGCGTCGGGCACGGTCGTCGTCGCGGCGGACGTCGTGCCGGTGTCGGTGCGGGTCATGCGCTGACTCCCTGCTTCGCACGGTCGACGCCGAGCGACTTGCTCAGCCCGTCGGCCGCGAGGTTCAGTCCGATCACCAGCGTGGCGAGTGCCACGATCGGGGCGAGCGTGCCGAGCGGCACCACGGTGAGCGCGGTGCGGTTCTCCTGCACCATCAGGCCCCAGTCCGGGGTCGGTGGATTCGCGCCGAAGCCCAGGAAGGACAGCGACGCGACGAGCAGCACGATCCACGAGGCCCGCATCGCGTACTCGACGAGCACGACGTCCAGCACGTTCGGCAGGATCTCGCGGAACACGATCGACAGCGGCCGCTCCCCCCGGGCGCGGGCCGCGGTGACGTAGTCCTGGGTGATCACGGTGCGGGCGGCGCCGCGGACGACCCGGGTCACCGCGGGGGCGTAGACGACCGTGACGGCGAGGACGATGACCCAGAGGCCGGCGTCGAAGACCGTCACGACGACCAGGAGCGCCAGGATCGACGGCACGCTGAGCAGGGCGTCGACGACGCGCATGACGACCTCGTCGAACCAGTTGTCGGCGTAGGCCGTGACGCAGCCGAGCACGGTGCCGACCGCGACGGCGATCGTGGTGGCGAGGAAGGTCACGGACAGCGCGTAGCGACCGCCGTTCAGGGTGCGGGAGAGCACGTCACGGCCGTACTGGTCGGTGCCGAGCCAGTGCGTCCACGTCGGACCGGCGAGCACGTCGCCGGCGTTCGTGGCGACCGGGTCGTGACCGGCGATGACCGGCGCGAGCAGGGCGAGGACGACGTGCAGGGCGATGAGGCCGAGGCCGATGCTCAGCGCCGTCGACCCGCGCAGGGGTGCGAGCGCGCCGGCGAGCACGTCGCGTCGGGCGCTGCGGCGGGGTGCGGTGGCGGTCATGCGGCGGCCTTCCTGGTGCTGCGGGCGCCGCGGGTGCGCGTGCGCGGTCGTCGCTGGCGGGTCCGCAGCTTCGGGTCGAGTGCGAGCGCGACGAGGTCGGCGGCCAGGTTGCACACGACGTAGATCAGGGCGCTCAGCAGGGCGATCGCCTCGATGGTGGGCAGGTCGCGGTTGAACACCGACTCGAGCATGAGCTTGCCCATCCCCGGGTAGTTGAAGACGTTCTCGACCACCACGACACCGCCGAGCAGCCACGCGACGTTGAGCGCGACGACGTTCAGCGTCGGGAGCAGGGCGCTCGGGACCGCGTGCTTCCAGACCACCCGGCGCATCGTCAGGCCCTTGAGCTCGGCCGTCGTGACGAACTCCGACGCCATCACGTCGATGGTCGACGAGCGGGCCGTCCGCACGATGTAGGCGGCCATCGCGAGGGTCAGCACGATGATCGGCAACCAGATGGTGGGCAGCAGCTCGGCGACGGGGGCGTCGCTCCCCCGCAGCACGACGGCGGGGAAGACCGGCAGGCCGATCGCGAACAGCAGCACCAGGACGGTGGCGACCATGAACTCCGGCACGCTCATCACGACCAGGCTGACGATCGAGATGACCCTGTCGCTCGGACGGCCGCGGCGGACACCGGCGACGACCCCGAGCGTCAGGGACACCGTGACGCCGACGAGCATCGCGGGCACGGCGACGAGCATGCTGTTCCGGAAGGCCGTGAACAGCGTCGGGGCGACCGGTTCGCCGCTGACGAGCGAGGTGCCGAAGTCGCCGTGCACCGCGCCGCCGAGCCACTGCAGGTAGCGGAGCCAGACGTTCTGGTCGAGGCCGAGGGTCTCGCGCAGCTGCTTGACGGCGTCGGGGGTGGCGTTCTGCCCGAGCAGCTGCTGGGCGACGTCGCCGGGGAGCGCCTGCACCGCGAGGAACACGAAGAGCGAGGCGAGCACCACGGTCAGCACGGCGATGCCGACCCGGCGGAGGACGGGGACGAGGACGTCCGACGGCGTGTTCGTGGTCGTCATCGGCGCAGTCCGATCCGCAGGTAGTCGAACTCGAAGCCGTACTCCGAGTAGTTCACGACGTCGCGGGACAACCCCACGAGCCGGTCGCCGAACATCGGCGTCATGTCGGCGCCGTCCTCGACGACGAGCCGCTGGGCGTCCTGGTACAGGGTGAGCCGCTTGGCGTCGTCCATCTCGGCGCGGGCGTCGTCGAGCAGCCCGTCGAAGGTCTCGTTCGACCAGGCGCTCTCGTTGTACGACGACCCCGAGCGGAAGATCTGGTTGAGCAGCTGGTCGATCGGCCGCCCCGTGAACCAGTAGCTCACCATGAGCGGCTTCTGCATCCAGATCTGCGTGTAGTACGAGTCCGAGCTCGCGTTGCGGACAGTCAGACGGATCCCCGCGTCGGCGACGGCGTCGCGGTAGGCGACGGCCATCGGGGTGAACACCGACTCGTAGCTCGACGTGTAGATCGCGGCGCGGAAGTCCTCACGCCCGGCCTGCTTGAGCAG
This sequence comes from Curtobacterium sp. MCPF17_051, assembly GCF_003234595.1. NCBI lineage: Bacteria > Bacillati > Actinomycetota > Actinomycetes > Micrococcales > Microbacteriaceae > Curtobacterium > Curtobacterium sp. MCPF17_051. The sequence goes on from NZ_QKSE01000007.1 coordinate 52,489, forward strand.
CGCCCGGGCCTTGTCCGGGTCGTACTCGCGGTGGTCGTCGACGAACGCGGCGAGCTGCGGCGGCACGGGGTTGTCCCAGCCTGCCGAACCGGTGCCCTGCAGCGCGGTGTCGACGATCTTCCGGGGGTCGTAGGCGAGCTTCATCGCCTGGCGCACCCGCGGGTCGCTGAACTCGTCGCTCGTGGCGAGCATCGGGATCGTGTACCACTGGGCGTTCTTCGACCGGGCGACGGTGGCGCGGTCGGACGCCGAGACCACCCGGGCCGTCGCGAAGTCCAGGTTCGTCTGCGAGATCAGGTCGATCTGCCCGGCGAGCAGGGCGTTCACCCGCGCGGTGGTGTCCTGGATCGAGTAGAAGTCGATGCCGTCGAGCGCCGGGCGGCCGGCGAAGTGGTCCGGGAACGCCTCGACGCTGCCGGCACCGGCGGGGGTGAACGACGACAACCGGAACGGCCCCGTCCCGATCCCGGTGCGGCCGATGTCGGCGATGGCGTCGGCCGGCACGATGTAGCACTGGTAGGCGGTGAGCAGCGACGGGAACTCGGCGTTCGGCTTCGTCAGCGAGAAGCGCAGCGTGTACGGGTCGACGGCGCGCATCGAGTCGGCGTCCATGACCTCGCCGAGCACGCCGGCCTGCGGGCTGCCGGTCCTCTCGTCGAGGATGTGTCGGATGCTCGCGACGGCGTCGTCGGCGGTGAACCGGGACCCGTCGTGGAAGGTCACCCCCCGGCGGAGCGCGAAGGTCCACTCGGTGCCGTCGGTGTTCGCGGACCACTCCTCGGCCAGGTCCGGCACCGGGGTGCCCTGCTGGTCGAGCTTGACGAGCCGGTTGTACAGCGCGCCGAGGTACTCGTAGGCCGACAGCGAGCTCGCGGAGTCGAGGGTCTCGGCGGCGGACGCCGCGGGCCGTGCGATGCGTAGGCGACCACCGCGACGGGCGACGCCGGTGGCCGCGGCCTCGGGGATCGTGGGGGTGCCGGCGGACGCGCCGGAGCTGCATCCGGCGAGCGTGAGCAGGCCGAGGCCGGCCAGGCCGGCGGCGCCGGTGATGAGCGCTCGACGGCTCGGACCGTGGGCGCCTCGGTGTTCGGGGACGATGGGCTGCATTCGGGGTGACCCCTCCTGTAATCGTTCCGGTGAACGATAGAGGTCCCCGGCCGATCCCCCAAGCCCGCTCCCGGCGCGCGGGTCACCACCGCGTTCAATCGGATCGGCGAGCCCGCGCGGATCCGCCGCCGCGCACGACCGTTCCGTCCACGCGTCGAACGTTTACCAACCCGTTACACGGGCGCGCCCGGTTCGCGGCATGATCGGGAACGCACCGACGTCCCCGAGGAGGACCATGGCCACGTTCACCCGCGGGTTCGGCGGTCGACGCGACGACCGCGACGACACCCGCATCCCGCCCGGTCAGACCCTGGTCCGCGACTGGCCCGTCCTGTCCGCCGGAGCGACGCCCGACATCGAGCCGACCGACTGGGCCTTCTCGATCCGCACCGAGTCCGGCCTGCACCAGTGGACCTGGGACGAGGTGCGCGCGCTCGGCGTCGAGGACGTCACCGTCGACATCCACTGCGTCACGCACTGGACCAAGCTCGGCATGCCCTGGCGGGGTGTCCCGCTCGACCGCCTGTTCGAGGACGTCGAGACCGAACTCGACTACTGCATGGTGCACAGCTACGGCGGCTACACGACCAACGTCCCGCTCGACGAGCTGCTCGACGGCAAGTCCTGGATCGCGTTCGAGGCCGACGGCGAGCCCCTGACGCCCGAGCACGGCGGGCCCGCCCGCCTGCTGGTGCCCCACCTGTACTTCTGGAAGAGCGCCAAGTGGGTGCGCGGCATCGTCATGCAGTCCGACGACGAGCCCGGCTTCTGGGAGAACGCGGGCTACAACCTGCACGGCGACCCGTGGAAGGAAGAGCGGTACTGGTGACGCTCCCCGACACCGGCCTGGAGGCACGGATCACCCCCGTCGCTCGTCCCGCCACGCGCAGGCGACCGGCCTGGCACGCCGCCACCGTCGCGTCCGTCGGCCGCGAGACGACGAACGCGCGCCGGATCGTCCTCGACGTCCCCACCTGGCCGGGCAACGACCCCGGGCAGCACCTGGACCTGCGGCTGACCGCCGAGGACGGCTACCAGGCACAGCGCTCGTACTCCATCGCATCGGCCGGCCCCGCGACCGACGTCGTGCTCGCGGTCGACCGGGTGGACGGCGGCGAGGTCTCGCCGTTCCTCGTCGACGCCGTCGAGGTCGGCGACGCGCTCGAGGTCCACGGCCCCCTGGGCGGCTGGTTCGTCTGGCGGCCGGGCGAGTCCAGCCGTCCGGTCCAGCTCATCGCCGGCGGCTCCGGCATCGTGCCGCTCGTCGCGATGGTGACCGCCCACGCCGAGGCGGACGACCCAGCACCCTTCCGGCTCCTCGCGGCCGTCCGCACACCGGACGACGTGTTCTTCCGTGCGGAACTCGACCAGGCGCTCGCGAGCCGGGCACCGCTCGAGGTGACCCACGTGTACAGCCGCACCGCGCCTCCAGGCTCGTCCGTGCCGGCCGGCCGGCTGACGCGGGACGCGCTGGCTGCCGCGGTGTTCCCGCCGGACGCGGGTGCCCTGGTCTACGTGTGCGGGTCGACGCCGTTCGTCGAGCAGGTGCTGCGCTGGCTCACCGAGCTCGGGCACGACACGAGTGACGTCCGCGCAGAACGGTTCGGGGGCAACTGATGGTCGTCGTGGACGGCAACGCGCTGGCCGGGACGCTGGCCGACAGCCTCGGTCCGGAGCCGACCGGCGTCACTCTGCGCTGCGCCGGGTGCGGTTCGCTCGGGGTGCTCGGGCAGACCACCGTCTACCGCACCGCGATGGGGTCGGTGGCACGCTGCCGCGGGTGCGACACGGTGCTCGTCACGGTCGTCGAGTCCGGAGCCCGGCGGTGGGTGGGGTTGCCCGGCGCACGCACGATGTCGGCGGCAGTACCGGACGGCATCGAGTAACACAAGGCTCGAGCGGCGGGTCGTGCGGGTTCCTTGCGGGTTCCCGCAACCCTGGATCCGGTTCCCACCCGAACGGGGGACGGCTCCGGATACATCCTCGGAACTGCACCGGGCCACCCACCCGGCGCGTACCAGTGGGGGCAGGGTCGCCTCCGCGCCCGGTGGGCGCGGGTACCCGAAGCCTGCGCCCGCCGGGGCCCCACCCCTTCGTCGTCAGGCCGCCCGGGAACGACGGAACCCCCGCCGCTCTGGCGAGCGATCGGGGGTTCCGGTGGTGCTTCGTTGCTTCGTTCTCGTGTTCTTGGTCGTGTGAGACCCGAGCGGATGACGAGATTCGAACTCGCGACCCTCACCTTGGCAAGGTGATGCGCTACCACTGCGCCACATCCGCATTCCACACGCCGTGCCGGCCGTGCGGAGACGACTCTACCCGATGACGGGCGGCATCACCGGTTCCGGTCCGGTTCCGGGCGTGTCCGGCGCGGCGCGGGCCGTCCGTCAGGTCGACGGAGTTCGATCGGACCATGAGCTACGTGCACGACAATCCCGGCGGGGCCGAGGCCCACGGCGTCGACCTGGTCGACGGCGACGCCCCCGCGATCCGGATCCTGGTGCACGGCGACCTGCCGACCACGATCGAGCACGAGGGCCGCACCTGGCTCGCGACGGGCGACGCCCACGACGCGGGCGACGACGACACCCCGCCGATCGCGATCTACCGCCCGGTCTGAACCGGCGGGTCCGGCTGGGCTGACCGATCCGGGTGTGCCGGGTGCGCCGGGCCGTCAGTGGCCGCGGACGTCACCCGTCAGGATCGCGTGCTCGACACCCGCTGACAGCTCGTCGTGCAGGGCGTCCGCGAAGAACTCGCCGGCACCCAGGCTGATGAGGTGCGCGACCGCGGCCTGCGCGGCCGGGAACCCGGGCTCCCACTCGTCGTGCAGGAACGCGCGGACGTGTCCGGACTCGTGCACGACGACCACGCCGATGTGCTCGTGCCGGGTGCCGTCCTCGAGCACGGCGTCGAAGACGATGGGCTCGGTGTCCTCACCGAGCTCCTCGAGCAGGACGGTGCCGGTGCCCGGCCACTCCGTCCGGTACGGCGGCAGGTCGGGTGCGTGCAGGTGACCGGCGAGCTCGTCCGACGCCGACTCGATGTGCCCGGTGGACAGGTACTCGTCGACGACGTCGTGGATGCGGGCGTGCAGGTCCGGCTCGTACTGCCACCAGCGCTGGTGCACGGTGCGGAGCCACTCCTGGGTCGCGGCGTCGGCCGAGGCCGAGATCCCCACGAGCTGCGGTGCGGTCCCCGGTGACCCGACGACCTCGAGCTGTTCGTCGTGCGTCTCGACCGTGATCGACCCGGTGGTCTCGTCCGGGTGCACGCCGTGGACGTCCTCGGGCGCGGCGGCCCAGATGCTGGCGGGGAGCTTCGGCGGCAGGTCGAACGGCACCGCGATCGCCGGCTGCGTCATCGCGTGGTCGATCGCATCGCCGAGGTGCACCTCGTCCGACCGGGACCCCATCACGATGCCACCGGCCGGCGGCACGAGCGACAGGCGTTCCAGGTCGTCCGGCGCAGCGTTCATCGACGTGAGCACCGCGGTGTCGGCCCACTGCACGAACGCGCCGACTGACCGGTCGTCCTCGCCGAACGGCACGTCCCACACCGTCGGGTCCGTGAGCACCCACGATGCGGTGCGACCGGCCGGTCCGTGGCGGACGGCGTCGACGATCGCCGGCACCAGCCCGGGCAGCCCCTGGAACGCGGGACGGACCGTGAGCCGGTCGACGGCGAGCAGGTCGGGCTTGCCGAGCATCTCGGCGGCGTGGGTCTGCAGCGAGAAGAACGTCTCCCCCGTCGCGTCCTGCGCGGCGACGGCGGACGCGAAGGACCCGGCGACGTCGGAGACCTGGTAGCCGAGCACCAGCGCCTCGAGCGACTCCGGAGCACGGCTCGTGAACGCGGTGACCCCGGCGACGGAGACCGCCTCGGTCTCGTCGTCGTCGGTGATCGGGACGCGGACGTCGATCACCCACCGGTCGACGTCCTGCCCGGGGTAGGCGTCACCGTCCTCGTCCGAGATCGTGATGTGCACCAGGCGCAGGGAACCGTCCCAGGCGTCGTGGACGTGCTGGGCGATGGCGGCATCGGGGTCGTCGTTCACGGACGCAACGGTACCGGTGCGCCCGGCATGAGCGCGCCGGTGTGCCTCGCCGCGACGGTCGCCGCTCAGATCAGGGCGCGGGCGGCGAGCACGACGGCCGTTCCCCCGACGGTCAGCGCCGCGAGCACCGACAGCACCACCGCGACGGTGTCCCGCCGGGCCGGGGCACTCGAGCGGACGGCACCGGTGACGAGTTGCTGAGCCGCGGCCAGGGACGCTGCGCTCCCGAGCGGCCGGTCGTCCTGGTCGAACGCCAGGAACCGCTCACGGACGTGCAGCACGAGCCCCAGGCTGGTCCCGTGGTCGCGCGCCACCCACGACTTCGGTCCCTGTTGCTCCCAGCGGACGGCGAGCATCAGGGGCCAGGGACCGGAAGGCCGGCCCGCTGCGGACGCGGCCAGCTGAACGCGACGACGAGCTGGACGACACCGAACACGATGAGCACGCTCCCCACCGCGGCCACCGTCACCAGCGCGCCGAGACCCGGCAGGTTCATCACCAGGATGCCGCTCAGCACACTGAGCACGGCGAGCACCACGGTCAACGAACGGCGGCCCACCCACGGTGCGTAGACGAGTGCGATGCCCTCGAGGATCCAGGCGAACCCGAGCAGCAGCGCCACCCACCGCGCCCCGATCGGCGGGAACACGATCGCGACGCCGCCGCCGGCGAGCACCAGCGCCCCGAGGACCACCAGCCCGACCTGACGCCACCAGACCCGAGGGTGCACCTGGAGTCCCCGGACGATCAACGCCGCTCCCGACACGACGAGGTAGACCCCGAAGACCCACGACACAGCGAACAGCGTCGCGTGGGGCAGGACGATCGCAGCCAGTCCGGCGAACACGCCCACCGCGCCGACGATCCCGAACGCCAACCGGATTCGGTCGCCGCCCGGCGGGCGCGAGCCCGTCCGCCGACCGACGCCACCTTCGTCACGCATGTCCGTCCGACCTCCCTGCAGGTCCCGACTGGTGCTGTGGTGCTGGTTGGTGCTGGCGACCTGTGACCGCCCGTGCAGTGCGTCCTGCGCACAGGACTACACCCGAAGGTGAGCAGTTGTCCATGTCCCATGCGTGCGCATGAGGCCATGCCTCCCCGGACCGGACCGGGCCTGGCCGGACCGGCGGACGGGCGACGAGCGCTCCGTGGACGGTAGCCTGACGCGCCGGACGACGAATTACCGGCGATCGCGACGGTAGACCAGACGGAGGACCACGGTGCCAGCACTCGGAGACGGCCGCGCCGACGGCGTGTGGTGCACGCTCGGCGAACCCCGGACCACCGCGCAGATCGCGCAGAACGGGTTCGCCTGGCTCGGCCTCGACGCCCAGCACGGCGCCTTCGACGACGCCACGCTCCTGGCGACGATGCCGGCGCTCGCCGCGGTCGCACCGCAGGTCCCCGTCGCCGTCCGGGTCGCCGAGGGCTCGGACGCAGCGATCGGCCGTGCGCTCGACCTCGGCGCCGACATCGTGATCGTCCCGATGATCGAGACCGTCGAGCAGGCCGAGCACGCCGTCCGTGCCGCGCACTACCCGCCGCGGGGCCGACGGAGCTGGGGGCCGATGGCGGGCATCTGGGGCGGCGCGGCACCGTCCGCAGCCGCTGCCGACCCCGAGGTGTGGGTGATGCTCGAGACACCCGAGGGCCTCCGTGCCGCCGAGCAGATCCTGGCGGTGCCGGGCGTCACGGCGGTGTTCGTCGGCCCCTTCGACCTGTCGATCGGGCTGGGCATCGAGCTGAATGCACTGCTCGCAGCCGACGACGACAACGCAGACGCAGCCGACGCCGATGCCGACGGCCACCACCGCCCGGCCGCGCTCCCCGCGATCGTCGCCGCTGCCCGCCGCGCCGGCAAGCACACCGGCGCCTTCGCCGGCGACCTGGCGCGCGCCGAACGGCTCCGCGCACTCGGGTTCGACCGCGTCGCCGTCGTCACCGACGGGACCCTGCTCGCCCACGGTGCGGCCGCGGTGCTCGGCTCCGCAGCCACCGGTCGCACCTCGTACTGACGGGTCGTCAGCGGCGACCGCGCCAGCGAGCGGTCCTCGTCCGCGTCCTCGGCGCCGCTGAGAGGGCGTGCCCGCGCCCCGGTCCACACTCGGTCGGGAACCCGAGCCGACCGCGACCGCAGAGAGGACGAGACCCGTGACCGACGTCTCCAGCCAACCGCCCGCCGAGGGCGACGACCGCCGGATCCTGACGAACCGCCAGGGCCACCCCGTCTACGACAACCAGAACCAGCGCACCGTCGGGGCCCGTGGCCCGGCGACGCTCGAGAACTACCAGTTCCTCGAGAAGATCAGCCACTTCGACCGCGAACGGATCCCGGAGCGGGTCGTGCACGCCCGCGGTGCCGTCGCGTTCGGGTACTTCGAGGCCACCGGCACGTGGGGTGATGAACCCATCGCGCAGTACACCCGCGCGAAACTGTTCCAGGAGCCGGGCAAGCGCACCGACCTGGCGATCCGGTTCTCCACCGTGATCGGGGGCCGTGACTCCTCCGAGGCCGCCCGCGACCCGCGCGGCTTCGCCGTGAAGTTCTACACCGAGGACGGCAACTGGGACCTCGTGGGCAACAACCTCGGCGTCTTCTTCATCCGCGACGCCATCAAGTTCCCCGACGTCATCCACTCCCTCAAGCCCGACCCGGTGACCTTCCGGCAGGAGCCGGCGCGCATCTTCGACTTCATGTCGCAGACCCCCGAGTCGATGCACATGCTCGTCAACCTGTTCAGCCCACGCGGCATCCCGGCGAACTACCGAACCCAGCAGGGCTTCGGCGTCAACACCTACAAGTGGGTGAACGCGGACGGCGACACCAAGCTCGTCAAGTACCACTGGATCCCGTCGGTGGGCGTGTCCTCGATGACCGAGGCCGACGCCGCCGCCGTGCAGGCCGGCGACCTCGGGCACGCGTCGAAGGACCTGTACGAGGCGATCGAGCGCGGTGAGTACCCCGAGTGGGAGCTCCGCGTGCAGCTCATGGACGACCACGAGCACCCGGAGCTCGACTTCGACCCGCTCGACGACACGAAGGTGTGGCCGGAGAACGAGTTCCCGCCCAAGCCCGTCGGCAAGATGGTCCTGAACCGCAACGTCACGAACCACTTCGCCGAGAACGAGCAGCTGTCCTTCGGCACCGGCGTGCTCGTCGACGGCCTGGACTTCTCCGACGACAAGATGCTCGTCGGCCGCACGTTCTCGTACTCGGACACGCAGCGCTACCGCGTCGGCCCGAACTACCTGCAGCTGCCGGTGAACGCACCGAAGAACGGCAACGTCGCGACCAACCAGCGCGACGGGCAGATGGCGTACCACCAGGACCACGGTGGCGAGAACCCGCACGTCAACTACGAGCCGTCGATCACCGGTGGCCTGCGCGAGGCGGAGTACCCGACCCACGACGACCAGGGGCCGGAGATCGTCGGGCGCCTCACGCGCAAGCGGATCCCCCGGACGAACGACTACACCCAGGCCGGCCAGCGGTACCTGCTCCTGCAGGACTGGGAGCGCGACGACCTCGTCGCGAACTTCGTCGACCTCATCTCGCAGGCCGCCCGTCCGGTGCAGGAGCGCATGCTCTGGCACTTCTACATGGTCGAGGACGACCTGGGTCGTCGCGTGGGCGAGGGGCTCGGCATCACCCTCGACGAGGTGCGGGACCTGCCCCCGCTGCAGTCCCAGACGCTCAGCGACGACGAGATCGCCCGCCTGGCGAACCTCGGCCACAACGGCTCTCGCGACGTCGAGGGCCTGATGATGACGCACTGCGTCCCGGACGAACGCGCCGTGCGCGTCTGAGACGCGACCCCAGGTCGGACGGGAGGCCCGGTGCCAGCTGGCACCGGGCCTCCCGTCCGTCCGTGGCGGAGACCGAAGCGTCCGCTCGCCACCCGGGGTCAGGCCGGTTCCGGCACGTCGAGGTCACGCAGGTCGAGCACGAAGCGGTATCGCACGTCTCCGCGCGCCAGGCGCTCGACGGCCGTGGCGACGGCGGCGGCGGGCAGGACCTCGACGTCCGCGACGATGCCGTGCTCGCCGCAGAAGTCGAGCAGGTCCTGGGTCCAGCGATGGCCACCGCTGCCCGCCGACGCCAGCCGCTTACGGCCGATCAGCAGGTCGGTCGTCGCGATCGTCACGGGGCCGAGGTGTCCGAGGTTGAAGAGCGTGCCGTCGAGGTCGAGCACCCCGAGGTACGGGCCCAGGTCGTGCTCGACGGCGACGGTGTCGAGGACGACGTCGAGGGAGCCGCGTGCGGCCTGCATCGCCGCCGCGTCGGTCGAGACCACGACGTGGTCGGCCCCGAGCCGCTCGGCGTCCGCGGCCTTGGCCGGCGTCGTGGTGAACGCGGTGACCTCGGCACCGAGCGCTCGCGCGAGCCGGACCGCGAGGTGCCCCAGACCGCCGATCCCGACCACGCCGAGGCGGGTCCCCGGGCCGACCCCGACGGAACGCATCGGTTCCCAGACCGTGATGCCGGCGCACATCAGGGGCGCCACGGACGCCGGGTCCAGCGCGGCCGGACGGTGGTACACGAACCGGTCCCGCACGACGTACCGGCCGGCCCAGGCACCGGCCGTGACGGAGCCGTCGACGCGGTCCCGCCCCGCGTACGTCAGCGTCGGGAACTCGACGCAGAAGTTCTCCTGCCCGCGGCGGCACATCGCGCAGGTGCCGCACGAGTCGACGATGTTGCCGACCGCGACCGGGTCCCCGGCGCGGAAGTCGGTGACCGCCGTGCCGACGGCCACGACCTCTCCGACGAACTCGTGGCCCGGCACGATCGGGAACGTCCCGCCCTGCTCCGGCGGCGTGGCGAGGGCGTGCAGGTCGCTGTGGCAGACCCCGCAGAACGTCACGCGGACGTCGACGTCATCAGGACGGAGGTCGCGGCGGAGGAGCGGGACCGGGTGGAGGGGATCGTGGAGCGCGTCGGACATGAGTGCGGTGGTGAGCATGGGCCCGATACTACCTACTAGTTGGTAGCCAGGTAGGATCGGTGGCGTGAGCACCGCAGACGACACCCGCGCCCGCATCCTCGACGCGGCGACCACGGAGTTCGCGGCGCACGGCATCGCGGGCGCGCGAGTCGACCGCATCGCCGAGCGTTCCGGCATGAGCAAGCCGATGATCTACACGTACTTCGGCGGCAAGAGCACGCTCTTCGACGCCGTCTTCCGCGCCCACGTCCTCGGCAACGGCGACCGCGTGCCGTTCGACGCCGCCGACCTGCCCGGGTACGCGGCACGGTTGTACGACGACTACCTGGCCGACCCGGCGCTCGTGCGACTGCTCATGTGGAAGCGCCTCGAGCAGGACGGCGCCGGGTACCTGTACCCGGGGTTCGAGGAGCACGACGAGCAGCACCTGCGGGAGATCGCGGCCGAACAGCGTGCCGGACGGGTGCGCGACGACCTCGAGCCGGTTGACCTCTGGGCACTGCTCATCGCCAGTGCGGCGACCTGGGCCCAGGGCTCCATCACCGTGGTCGCGACTGCCGAGGACCCGCCCGCCGAACACGATCGGCGGCGGAGTGCCCTCGTCCGCTACGTCCACGGGGCGGTGCGGCCACCGGCGTGAGCCTCGAACACTGGAGCGCGGAGGCATCCTCGGCGTCCCTCGACCTCGACTCTGAGCACCGGCCGTCGATCGCTACCCTGACCGTGCGGGGAACGATGGTGACGTCTCGACGCTGCTCCGGCCACGGGTTCGCACCCGACGGTGCCGAGCCGGCGTTCGGACCCGTCCCGCGGATCGTCCGCCTGGTTCGCTGAAGCGTCAGCCCACGGCTGGCGCGGAGATGTCCCACACGGTGGTCTCCTCGTACTGCTCCGACCAGCCGCGGCGCATCCGTGCAGCGGCGCGGTCGAACGCGTCGACGACGTCGGTGTCCGGCGTCAGGAGCGCCTGCAGGCGGATGCCGTCGTAGAGGGCGAGCAGCTGCTGCGCCCCGCGGATCGGGTCCATCGTCGCCGGTTCGCGACCGGCGCGGACGTCCTCCTGCAGCGCGGTGCGGACGGTCTCGCGGAACTGCAGGTACGCGGACCGGTAGTAGTCGGCGCCGTCCGTCGACGGGTCGGTCGAGATGGCGAGCGTCGCGGCGATGAGCCGCATGAGGGACGGGTCCTCGGCGTGGGCGGAGAGCAGCGCGTGCAGGAACGCCACCGTGCCCTTCTCGCCGGCGAGGGGCAGCAGCGGTGCCGACACCGCACGGGTCCACCGCATCACCGCGGCGGCCAGCAGTGCGTGTTCCGAGGGGAAGAGCTCGAGGATCTCGGCCTGCCGCATCCCCGCCCGGGACGCGACGCCCTCGAGTGAGAAGCGTGACAGTCCCCCGTCGTGGATGACCGCGATCGCACCGTTGATCGCCCGCGTACGCGGCACCGCTTCGTCGGCGGCGTTCTGGTTCGTCAGCGGTGCCAGCGGGTGCTTCCGGAACCAGTCCAGGAGTGCGCGAGCGCGGGAGGCCCCGAACGCCGGATCAGTCGGGCGACCCGGGCTGAACAGGTCGCTGAACCCCGGAACGTCGTGCATCAGGGGGTCGAGGGACTGGAACGCCATCGACCAGTCCGGGAACGAGCGCCGGGTGATCGGCTCGTCGAGCAGCACCCGGACGTTCGTGTGCCGCGGGTCGGCCCGGACCTGGTCGAAGCGCTCCCGGACGACGTCGTCCTCGCCCTCGATGATCCCGATGCAGTTGTCGTCGCGGTGGGCGAGCATGCCGGTGACGCCGAGCCGGGTGTTCTTCTCGCGACCGACCGCCAGGATCTGGGCGAGTTCCGAATCCGTGATCGGACGGGTCTGGGTGCTGGTGTAGACGAGCGATCGCATGGTGCTGCTTCCTGGTCGGACGGTCCCCCGGCGTGTGTGGGAGGCGCCGCCGTGTCGAACCCGAATCGACTCGACGGCACCTCGTGGTCACCGTAACCAGCGGCGACCACCTTCACTGCGACACAAGACGGTCCGTGGCTGCTCGGCACCCGGAGGATGCCGACCTCTGAATGCAACCATCCGGCTGTGTCCGGCGGTACCCCCACAATGGGGAACGCGCGTTCTCCGGCTGTTCCGGGGTTCGCTTCAGTGCGCGCGGTCGCCCGACGGGGGCGTCTCGACGATGCGCTCGCCCGTCGTCGGGTCCCAGCCGATGGTGCGGGGTTCCACTGCTCGCGGGCGTCGCTCCTCGAGCGGGAAGAACGGTCGAGCGCTGGGCAGGTAGCTGAGCACCGCTGCGACGACGATGCACACGGCATCCACGAGGCCCCAGTCCGCGCCGTCCGTGGCGATGGTGAACACTGCGCTGCAGGCAGTCAGCCCGGCGATGATCGCGAGCCAGAGTCGCGCGTTCCCGGAGCCTCGTCCCATCCGCGTCGCCAGCCACACGAACAGTGCCGACCAGGCGAGGACGAAGAGCAGTCCGATCGAAGCCCCGATGATCGCGCCACCGGCTTCGCGCAGGGAAACGACGATGCCGGGCGCTGCGGCCACGAGGCGGATGATGACGGACGCCCACCAGAGCGCCACGGCGATCGTGACGACCCGCGGTCGTGTGCGCTGTGCGGTCTGCTGTTCCATCACGTGCTCCCCCGTCGTTCCGCCGGATGCGGCTCGACAATCCTACGGTGACGGCGCGGAACCGCGGTCTCGCCGCCTAGGGGCGGTAGTCCTCACGACGTGGTGGGACCTGCGCCGCATGCGAATCGGTGAACGGCTTCGCGCCCCGCATCCCGCCCATCGTCTTCGCGACCGTCGTGAGCAACCAGCCCAGTCCTCGTGCCACGGTGCTCAGGATCCTCATGGTGCCCCCTCGTCGGTCCCGACCTGCGTGGTCGCCCGTTTGCCACGCTACCGCCGACACGTACGGTTGGCGTATGGACGCAACCGATCTCCCGCGCATCGGAGCACCGGCGACGAGGGCGCTCCATGGCGCCGGGGTGCACACGCTCGCCGACGTCCGCCGGGTGGGTGTCGACGAACTCTCGCGCCTGCACGGAGTCGGACCGACGGCACTCCGACGACTCGAGGAAGCGCTCGAGGCCGAAACGGGCCACTGATTCCGGTGGGCTACGTGTCCTGCCGAGCAGCGGCCGTCGACGGCAACCGCGATGCCACGAGCGTCCCGACCAGCGCCACGACCGCGAACGCTGCGAACCCGAAGGGCAGCGCGATCGCGCTGCCGACACCGCCGACGACGAGCGGGCCGACGGCGTCCCCGGTCTCGCGCCCGAGCTCCGCAGAGCCCATGGTCCGCCCGAGCCGGTCCGGCGGAGTCGTCCCGGCGAGGTGCGCGAACGCGACCGGCGTCAACGTCGCGACACCGGCCCCGGCGAGCAGCGCCGCGATGAAGACCGCCACCGCGGACGGCGCGACGGCGACGACCAGGAAGGCAGCAGCGACCGCGGCTGTCCCGGCCACACCTGCCACTCCGGTACCGAGGCGCCCGGCGTCGTGCAGTCGACCGGCGACCGGCTGCACGAGCGACGAGGTCACCGCGAGGACGGCGACCGCGAGCGTCGACACCAGGAGCGGGGTACCGACCTGGGTGCCGAGCGCCGGGAGCATGCCGGTGAGTGCGCCGATCGCCGCACTGCCCACGGCCAGCACGACGACCGGGATCAGGAACTGGCGGTCGGTGGCCGCGCGGACCATGACGGCGAGCGTGGCCCGCTGCCGGGGCAGGGGCACGATCGGCTCGACGGCGACGAGCACCGCGACCGCCGTCACGAGAGCCATCACGACCAGGATCCCGAAGAGCCACTGCGTGCTGCCGAACTGCACCACGAGTGCACCGATGACCGGTCCCCCGGCGTAGCCGAGACCCTTCCACGAGCCGTACCGACCGAAGTACGTCCCGCGACGGTGCGCCGGCACGAGGCGGGCGACCGCGGCGGACGACGCCGGCGAGAACGCTGAGGCGCCGGCACCCTGCAGCAGGCGGGCGAGCCCGAGCCAGAACGGTCCGGTTCCGAACACGCCGACGAGCGAGGCCGCCGCGAACACGACCAGTCCGCCGACGATCACCGGTCGCGGGCCGATGCGGTCGGACAGTGCGCCGAAGACCGGCTTGAGGACGAGTTCGGCGACATCGTACAGCGCCAGGAAGAGCCCCAGCCACGCGAGCGTCAGACCGAGTTCGAGGTGCTCGCCGCCGACCGCCGCCGCGATGCCGTTCGCCCCGAAGGCGGTGACGAACCCCGCGGCGTACAGCGGAGCGAGCCGAGGGGGCGTGGTCGTCGACGGGGCGGTCACGTGACCACCCTGGCGGACGGCGGGCCAGACCGCCAGCGACGGTCGGTGCGTGTCGCTGCGTGCGCCGCCGACGACCGACCTGGTCAGTGCGTCCGGTGACCGTCCGTGCCGTACATCTCACGTCGAAGGCGGCTGAACCGTCCCTGGTTGCTGAACCCCCACTTCGCCGCGACGTCCTTGATCAGCTTCGACTCATCGTCGAGGAGTTCCCGGTGCGCCTCGGCGAGCCGGGCGCGGCGCAGGTAGGTCATCGGCGTCATGTCGAGTTGCCGACGGAAGGTCGACTGGAGTCCGCGGGAAGACACCCGTGCCGCCGCCGCCACGTCCTCGAGGGTGATCGGGTCGCTCAGGTGCGAGTCCATGTACGCGGCGGCCCGCCGGACCGTCGCCGCCCCCGCCCCGGTGCCGGCCAAGACCCGCGTGACGGTCTCGAACGGCAGTGCCCAGGTCGCGACGCTCAGCAGGTAGTCGAACGCGGCGGTGCGGACCAGCTCGTTCCGGAACGCGGATTCCACCCGGACGACGTTCTGGTGGACGTGGGAGACCGCCTGTGCCCAGACGTCGGCACGTTCCGGGATCGGCCGGTGGCCGTGGAGCCGGAGGACGCCGGTGTCGGCTCCCTCGGCACGGACGGCGTGCTGTACGAGCGAGGACTCCGGCATGTTGACGACGAGCAGCTCCGAACCGTCGTACTCGGCGACGGTCTCCTCCTGACCGAAGAGCACGCCGCCGACCTCTCCGCCGTCACCGTGCTCGGTCCGGAGTCCGCCGCCGAGTCGGGTGGCCGAGATGAAGACCCCCGCCGGCTCGACGGTCACCTGCGCGTGGAAGCCCATCGAGAGGCGCGCGATGCTCAGTCGGTCGTCGCCGCGGATGTCCGCGCGGAACCGCACCCGGCCACGCGGCGGCTCGAGGCGCACCTTCGGGTACATCGCTCCGAGTACTTCACTCACCGCGTCGAAGTCGACGGTGTCCTGCTGCAGCATCATCACGGTCATGCGGTGGTCGTTCTCCCAACAGCCTGCTCGGCTCCGAGCATCCCCACGCTAGCCCACAGCCGCTGGCACGATCCACGAACGACGAAACCCCGACCGGACCTGGTGGTCCTGCCGGGGGCTTCGTGGTGGTGGGCGATACTGGGATCGAACCAGTGACCTCTTCCGTGTCAGGGAAGCGCGCTACCGCTGCGCCAATCGCCCAAGTCCCTGCGTGGACCGGAGTCCATCAAGGTCTTGGAGGGTGGATCTGGAGGTGGGGACGGGATTCGAACCCGCGTGGACGGCTTTGCAGGCCGCTGCCTAGCCTCTCGGCCACCCCACCATCGAGGTTCACGTCTCCGTGAGTACCCGAACGGTGGGATACCCTCTGGTGAGTCGCGGGCCTTCGAGAAGACCCACACTCGAGCGGATGACGAGATTCGAACTCGCGACCCTCACCTTGGCAAGGTGATGCGCTACCACTGCGCCACATCCGCACTTGTCGTTCCGCTGTCGCGGCGACGACGTAAACTCTATACGCACCGGGGCAGTTCCACCAAAATCCTCCCCGTTCACCGGGCGTGTCCCCCGAGTTCATGCGGATCGGGGCGGTTCGACGCCCCCTGGGGCGAGCGCGCCACACCCGGGCCGCGCGATGTGTTCGATGCACCGCCGGACTTCCGCTAGTATCGATCCGCACGAACAGTGCAGGGGGCGATTGGCGCAGTTGGTAGCGCGCTTCGTTCACACCGAAGAGGTCATCAGTTCGAGTCTGGTATCGCCCACGTAGCAACACGAACACCACCGACAAGAGCCCGACGCAGCAGCGTCGGGCTCTTGTCATCTCATCAGGCCCCAGCACGCGGGCCTCACCACCAGCACGATCGGACGAAGGGGCGCATGACCGACGTCGACCTCGAGTTCGCCCGGGTCCGAGCGGTCCTCGACCGTCCGACCCTGCGGCTCATGTCCCGGCCGACCAGCGCCACGGTCCTCGCCGTGTTCCGCACGGTCTTCGACCGCGACGTGCAGTACGTGCCCGCCGACCGCATGCACCTGCAGGTCGAGGAGCACGTCGCGCGCCTGCAGGCGGCGGGTGCCCGCGTGCCCGCCAGCGACCAGGCAGTGCCGGCGGCCGGCGAGCAGGCCGAGGGTGAGCAGGAAGCCCGACCGAACGGCCGCGCGCTGTGCCGCGAGTGGGTCGGCGCCCAGTGGCTCGTCCGCTCGAACTCCCCCGACGGCGACGAGCAGTACTCCCTGACCAGCCACGCGCTCGAGGCGCTCTCGCTCGTCGATGCCCTGTCGGCCGACCGCGCCCTGATCAGCGAGAGCCGGCTGGCGATGATCGTGGACGCGGTGCACCGGTGGGCGGCCCGCGCCGAACCCGACCCCGACGTGCAGATCCGCCGGATCGACGCCCAGATCGCCGAGCTGCAGGCCGAACGCGAGCGCCTGGAGCACGGCGACGACGTCGTTGCCGTCGACGACGACCGGATGCGGGACGGGTACACGAACATCTCCGACCTGATCCGGCAGCTGCCGAGCGACTTCAAGCGGGTGGAGGAAGCGGTCGCGACGATGCACCGCTCGATCGTCGAGGACTTCCGGCAGGAGGTCCGCCCCATCGGCGAGATCCTCGACGACTACCTGGCGCGCACGGACAACCTGATGGAAGCGACGCCCGAGGGCCGCGCCTTCGAGGGCGCCTTCGAGCTCCTCCGCGACGACGCCCTCCTCCTGCGGCTCCGTGACGACATCGCCACGATCCTGGCGCACCCGTTCGCGCAGGGCCTCGGAGCCGGCGAGCGTCGGGCCTTCCGCAACACGGTGACGATCCTGCGCCAGGGCATCGAGGACGTCCTGGCCCAGCGCCGTCAGCTCACCGCCACGCTCCGCGACCAGATCGTCGCCCACGACGTGGTGCGCGACCGCGAGCTCGACGCGGTGCTCCGCTCGATCAACCGCGGCCTCGCCACCCTGATGGACCAGGGCGGTGCACGCGATCGGATCCCGCTGCCGCTCCTGCCGGCGGCCGCCGAGGTCGGCACGCTGCGCGAGCGCTTCTACGACCCGGACGCCGAGTCGGTGCCGCCGCCCATCGAGGAACCCGACGACGACGTCTTCGAGGACCTCGACGTCGAGATGCTCCGCAAGCACGGTGGGCCGCTCCTGACCGAGCTGCGCGCGGCACTCCGCTTCGCCGAGGCCGACTCCAGCGTCGACGCGTTCCACGGGTTGCCGCCCGAGCAGCGCCGACCGGTCGAGCTCTTCGGCCTCGCGCACCTGCTGACGGGGCGCGACGACTTCGAGTCGGCCGCCCACGTCGCCGAGCACCGCACGGTCCGGCCCGACGGCACCGCGATCACCTTCCACATGCCCACCGCTGCGCTCGACGACGAGCGCACTCCGGTCGGCGACGCACACCACGAGAACGCACAGGAGGCACGGTGAGCGACACGACGCCGACACCGGTCGACGAGACGGTCCCCTACGACGACCCCGCATCGGTGATGCAGGACGACGAGCGTGACGAGTCCAGCTTCGCCCTCTTCGAGGGCGACGAGGGCCGGCTCGACGAGCACCAGCGACGCGCCCTGGTGGCACTGCTGCGGCACTCGTACGTCAGCTCCCGCACGCACCCCGACGAGTGGCGTGCCGTGCTCGACGCCGAGTACCAGCTGCGGTCCCGCCTGAACGACCTGTTCCTCGAGCTGCACGTCGACCGTGACCGCGAGGTCGCCTGGAAGCGCCAGGCCCGGTCGGAGAGCCAGCGCCGCACCTTCCCGACCCTGCTCCGCGACCTGCCCTACACCCGCGAGGAGACGATCGTCCTCGTCTACCTGCGGATGCGCCTGCGCGCCGACGCCCGACCGGGTCCGGACCAGGTCGTCGTCGACCGGTCCGAGATCCTCGGGCACGTGGCGGGCTTCCGTCCGGCGACCGCGACCGACCGCACCCGCGACGAGGGCCGGGTGGCGAAGGCGATCGAGCGCCTCGTGACCGCGCGCATCCTGATCCGCACCTCCGACCCGGACCGCTTCCGGGTGGCGAGCGTCGTCGAGGTGCTGCTCCCCCTGGAACGGCTGCTCGAACTGGACGCGTGGTTGCGGACCACCACCGCGCAGGACGAGGCGACCGCCCCGGGAGGCGAGGCGACCGACGGAGCCGCCACGGGCCTCCCGGACGACGACGAGACGGACTCCGTGACCGACACCGACCTGGACGAGGCGAGCGAATGACCGACACGTTCGAGATCCCGGCGCTCTTCGACACGGTCGCACAGTGGCGCGCCGAGTCGATGCAGGTCGTCAACTGGGGTGGGTTCCACGGCCACCGGCAGGTCGAGCTGTCCGGCACGGCGACGCTCATCTCCGGTGCTTCGGGAACCGGCAAGTCCACGCTGATGGACGCCTACCTGGCCGTGATGATGCCGTCCGACGTGCCGTTCAACGGCGCCTCGAACGACGCCACCACCGGCCGCGCACGCAGCGCCGACCAGCGCAACCTGCTCACGTACCTGCGCGGCAAGGTCGACACCCGCCGCGACCCGGAGACCGGCAGCCTGCGCGACGTGAACCTGCGCGGCGACGACCAGACCACGTGGGGCGCTGCGGCGGTCACGTTCCGCAACGACGACGAGCGGCGCTTCACGGTGCTGCGTGCGTACATCGTGCCGAAGCGTGCCCGCGGGGTCGGCGACATCCAGATGACCATGGCGACGGTCGACGACACCTTCGACCTGCGCCGGCTCGAGGAGTTCGTGCCCTCGCGGTTCCACCACCTCGAGCTGACCGGCCGCGTGCCGGGGCTCGTCATCCGCGACACCTACCAGGAGCTCGCGTACACGCTGCAGACCCGGCTGGGCATCGGCGACTCCGGCGGCGGCAACCGCGCGATGCGCCTGCTCGCCCGGATCCAGGCCGGCCAGCACCTGCCGACCGTCGACGCGCTGTACAAGTCGCTCGTGCTCGAGACCCCCGGCACGTACGAGGCGGCCGACCGGGCCCTCGCGCACTTCTCCGCCCTCGACGAGGCGTACGAGGCGATGGACACCGAAGAGCGCAAGGTCCGCATCCTCTCCCCCATCACCGACCTGCACGACGAGATCTCGCGCGCGACCGAAGCCGCAGCGGCCCTGGACGGCATCGCGACCGGCGCCGAGGTGTCGCCGTTCGCGCACTGGACGGCCTCGCGGAAGCGTGATCTGCTCGACGCCGAGGTGTCGCGCAACGCCCGCGAGCGCACGGCATCGCGCGCCGAGGTCGCCGCGGCCGAGGCCCGGCACGCCGCCGTCGAGATCGAGCTGCGCGACGCCGAGGCCCGGCTCCGCGACCAGGGCGGCAACGCGCTCGCCCAGCTCGAGGACCGCATCGAACGGCTCACCCGTGAGCGCGACGCCGTGGTCCGCACCCGCGCCACGTTCGACGACCGCACCGCGGTGCTCGGAACGTCCGTCGTGACCGAGGCCGACTTCACCGCCGCGCAGCGCAGCTCGCACGAGTTCCTCGGGTCGTACACCGACGCGCGCACCGCCCTCGACGAGCGGCGCGACGCCCTGACCCGCGAGGAGTACCCGCTCCTCGACCGCGAACGGTCCCTGCGGCAGGAGCGCCAGTCGCTCGAGCACCGGCAGGGGGCCATGCCGCTGCCGATGCACGAGGCCCGGCTCGCGATGGCCCGCGCCGCCGGCATCGATCCGGCCGAACTGCCCTTCGTGGCGGAACTGCTCGACGTGCTGCCCGGCGAGGAGCGCTGGCGCACGGCCATCGAGTCGGTCCTGGCTCCCGTCGCCCGCACGTTGCTCGTCGACCAGGACCGCCTCGGCGACTTCAGCGAGGCGATCGACGCACTGCGCCTGCCGGTCCGCGTGCAGTTCGAGGGTGTGCCGACCGGCCCGCACCTGGACCTCGACGGCGACCCGGCGATGGTGTCCGGCAAGCTCGCCATCAAGCCGTCGCCGTTCAGCACCTGGGTGCGCGAGCGGATCGAGTCCGACCGCACCGACGCCCGCTGCGTCGCCTCGGCATCGGACCTCGGCGGTGGTGGCCGTCGGGTCACCGAGTCCGGGCAGCTGCGCGACGGCCGTCGTGGCGCACACGGTGACCGCCGCCAGTCGAACGTCATCGGCTTCACGAACGAGGCCCGCGTCGCCGCGGTCGAGCAGGAGCTCGCCTCGATCGCGCAGGACCTCGCGACGCTCGAGGCCCGCCGCACCGACGTCGCGCAGGACCTCACCGCGCTCGACGTGCTCCGCGCCGCACACCAGCACGTGGTCGACGCCACGTGGACCGCGATCGACGTCGACGGGCTGGGGACGTCCCTCGCCCGGCTCGACGAGGAACGGCAGGCGCTGCTCGCCGCCGACGACGGGCTCCGGACGCTCCGGGCCTCGGTCGCGCGACTGCGGAAGTCCCTGGACGAGGCGGCCGACCGTCGCTCGGCCGCACGGTTGTCCGTCCAGCGGCTCGAGGAGCGCCACGCGGTGCTCGTCGACGGCCAGGACGCCGCCGCCGAGATCCTCGAGCGCTTCGAGTCGTCGCCCGGCTCACTGCCCGACGACCAGCAGGCCCGCCTGCTCGAGGAGACCTTCGAGGAGATCGGTGCCCCGGACGGCGTCGACGGGTTCGACGACGCCACACGACGGCTCAAGCGGCGGCTCGAGGAGCGGCTCTCGCAGGCCCTCGACGGTGCCGCGGCGGCGTCGACCTCGTTGACGCTGACGTTCCAGCGGTACCAGGACGCCTGGCCCGACCCGAACCTCGGCACCGGCGTCGCGTCGTACCCGGACTACCAAGCGATCCTCGACCAGATCGTGGCGACCGGCCTGCACGCGCGTCGGAGCGAGTGGCGTCGACGCCTGTCGCAGTGGAGCGGCGAGGACCTCGTCCCGCTCGCCGGCGCCTTCGACCGCGCCGTCGTCGAGATCGAGGAGCGCCTCGAGCCGGTGAACGAGATCCTGCGGGAGCTGCCGTTCGGCGCGAACCGGGACCGCCTGAAGATCCAGATCCGCCGGGTCACCCGCGAGGACGTCACCGCCTTCCGCCGCGAGCTCCGCGCCCTGTCGGCCTCGGTGGACACCGAGCTGACCGACGACGTGCTCGAGACCCGGTTCCGACGGCTCCGGCGCTTCATGGCGGTCATCCGGCCCGACCCGGACGCCGCCCGGGGCCGCACCACCCAGCGCGACGCCGTGCTCGACGTCCGGCGGCACATGGAGATCACGGCCGTCCGGTACGACACCGACGGCAACGACCTCGGCGTGTACTCGTCGCTCGGCGACAAGTCCGGTGGTGAGACGCAGGAGCTCGTGGCGTTCATCGTCGGCGCCGCGCTGCGCTACCAGCTCGGTGACGAGACCCGTCCCCGTCCCCGCTTCGCGCCGGTGTTCCTCGACGAGGCGTTCATCAAGGCGGACTCGGAGTTCGCCGGCCGTGCGGTCACCGCGTGGCTCCGGCTCGGGTTCCAGCTCGTCGTGAGCGCGCCGCTCGACAAGGTCACGGCGCTCGAACCGTCGATGGAGCGGCTCCTCTCGATGCGCAAGCACTCCGAGTCGGGCCACTCGTCCATCACCGAGATCGCCCGCGTGGAGCCGGCCGCCGTCTGACGGGCCGGGGTGGTCGCGCGTGTCGGTTCTGGGCGCGCGTGTCGGGTGGTCGCGCGTGTCGGCTGGTCAAGGCACCCCGCTCAGGTTCGCCGAGGGGTCACGGACCGTCGGATGGCGGCGGCGCCGCCGACAGTTCGGGACCGCTCGACGCGCTGCAGGCGGGGTGTCCTGACCACCCGGCCCGCGCCCAGGAGGTGACCGACAGCGGCCTGGAGGCGCGGTGCGGGCCCGATGCGGGCCTCCCGGCCGTCGTCCCGCCGGTCGCAACACCCCGCTCACCTCCGCGCGCTGGTCAGGAACCGTCGCCTGGCGGCGGCGCCGCCGACAGTTCGTGACCGTTCGGCGCGCCGCAGGCGGGGTGTCCTGACCACCCGGCCCGCGCTCTGGACGCGACCGACAGCGGCCTGGAGGCGCGGTGCGGGTCCGCCACGAGCCTCCCGGCCGTCGTCCCGCCGGTCGCAACACCCCGCTCACCTCCGCGCGCTGGTCACGAACCGTCGCCTGGCGGCGCCGCCGCCGACGGTCTGCGACCGCTCGGCGCGCACCCGGCGGGGTGTCCTGACCACCCGGTGGCCGGGCCGTCAGCGTGTCGACAGGTGCCGCACAGACGTTCCATGACCACGCGCCGCTACGGTGATGGCGTGTTCGGACGCCGCCGCTCCCCCAGTCCCCGCCCCGACGACGCTCCCGGTCTCGGCATCGGTGCCCTCGTGCAGGTCATCGACACCGACCGGGGTGGCGAGCAGTGGGCCGACGAGCCGATCGGGGTGATCGTGGCTCCCGGCGGGAGTCAGATCGGCGGGACACAGCGCACGTGGACCGTTGCGTTCGAGGAGCCCGTGTACACGAAGGACGGCCGCGGCCCCTTCGAGCGCGCGACCGTCCTGAGTCGTCAGCTGGTGCCGGTCACGACCGACAGCGGCGAGTAGTCCGGGTCAGGGACTCAGTACTCCTCGGAGCCGCTCTTCATCATGGCCGCGACGGCCATGCAGCACCCGACGCCACCGAGGACGCCGACGCCGATGATGATCCCTGCGATGAGTTCGAGCATGGGTGGTGACTCCTTGGTTGCGTCGGCGTGTGGCTCCGCTCAGGTTACCGGATGCCGCGCATGAGCCGCAGCACCGGCTTGGCCAGGAGCAGCAGGACCACACCCACCACGACGGCGACCAGGCCGAGGATCGTGAAGTACGGAGCCTCGTTCGCCGGGTCGTAGTAGCGGGACAGCACCCCGGTGACGGCGGTGCCGAGCGACACCGACAGGAAGAACAGCGCGACCATCTGCGTCTGGAACTTCGGCGGCGCGAGCTTCGTGGCGACGGACTGGCCGACGGGCGAGAGCAGCAGCTCGGCGAGCGTGAACACCAGCAGGATGCCGACGAGCGCGAGCAGCGGCGTGCCGTTCTCGCCCGACCCGGTGAACGGCAGGAAGAGCAGGAACGCGAGCCCCATGATCCCGGTGCCGAGTGCGAACTTCGTCGGGGTGGACGGCTGGCGGTCGCCGAGCTTGGTCCACAGCGCCGCGAAGACGCCGGACAGCACGATGATGAAGACCGGGTTGATCGACTGCACCCACGACACCGGCATCTCCCAGCCGAACAGCGAACGGTCGAGTCGTTCGTCGGAGTAGACCGTCACGACGGTGAACTGCTGCTGGTACAGGGACCAGAACACGGCGCTGCCGATGAACAGCGGGATGAACGCGAAGACCCGCGACCGCTCGTCACGGGTGATGCCGCTCGACAGGATCACGACGAAGTAGCCGATGGTGGCGAGCACGACGACCGCCACCACGACGGTGGGCAGGTTGCCGACGTTGAGCAGGCCGGTCAGCACGGCGACGACGATGACGACCAGCGCGACGACGACGCCGGCACCGATGAGCGGCAGACGGCGGCGGTCGACCGGGTTCGCCACGTGGCGGACGACCTCGGGCAGCTTCTTCCGACGGATCGCGTACTGCACCAGGCCAGCGGCCATCCCGACGGCGGCGAGGCCGAAGCCCCAGTGGAAGCCGAGCGAGCTCTGCAGCAGCCCGGTGAGCAGCGGTCCGAAGAACGCCCCGAGGTTCACGCCGAGGTAGTACAGCGAGAAGCCGGCGTCGCGGCGCGGGTCCTCGCGGCTGTAGAGGCCGCCGACGATCGTGGTGGCCGTGGCCTTGAGCCCGCCGGAGCCGAGCGCGATGAGCACGAGGCCGACCCCGACCCCGGCCACCCCGGGGATGAGCGCGAGTGCGATGTGCCCGAGCATCACGACGATCGCGCTGCCGAACAGGGTCCGGTCCGCACCGATCAGCCGGTCGGCGATCCACGCCCCGATGATCGTGAACAGGTAGACCGCGCCGCCGTAGGCACCCATGATGCCGGCGGCGATGCCCTTGTCGATCCCCAGGCCGCCCTGCGTGACCGTGTAGTACATGTAGATGAGGACGATGCCCTGCATGCCGTAGAACGAGAACCGCTCCCAGAGCTCCACGGCGAACGGTGTCGAGAGCTCGAACGGTTGCCCGAAGAAGGTGCGTCCGGGACGGCCTTCGCGGTCCGCGGGGGTGGTACGTGACATGGCGGCCAGTCTGCCCCTGGCCGGGTGGGCACGCCCAATCGTCGAACACCGCTCATGTCTTTGGAGGGTTCCCACGACCTCGTGACGGCATCGACGACACGGTGTTGTGCGGCGCGCACGGCGTTCCCGCCACTGTCGGCACGGGTGTCTAGCGTGGACGGTGCAACACGGACACCGCAGTTCAGGAGGACTCCGCCCATGGTCGACACCGCACCCGCCCAGCGCACCACCCCCGCCAGCGGCAGCGACACCGCGCCGGACGTCGACGCGCAGCACGCCGCGCCGAACGCCGACGCCGCCGGCGACCCGGCAGCGGGCACCCCGACCGCCGGCACGGACACCGACGTCCGCATCGACGTCGAGCTGGTGCAGGAGCTCCTGCTCGGACGCTGGGCCGAGGACCGCCGGATCTCCCGGCGGCTCGCGCTCGACCCCGCGATGCAGAAGATCGAGGGCCAGCCGATCCCCGAGCACCGGGCACGCGTGCTCGAGCAGCTCCGGACCCTGGTCGACGCCGGGGCCATCCAGCGCCCCTACCCCGCCGAGTTCGGCGGCCAGAGCAACCACGGTGGCAACCTGGCGGCGTTCGAGGAGCTCGTCACCGCCGACCCGTCGATGCAGATCAAGGCCGGGGTGCAGTGGGGACTGTTCGGGTCCGCCGTGCACCACCTGGGCACCGAGGCGAACCACCGCGAGTTCCTGCCGGGCATCGTCTCGTTCGAGGTCCCCGGCTGCTTCGCGATGACCGAGACCGGCCACGGCTCGGACGTGCAGAGCATCGCCACGACGGCCACGTACGACCCCGCGACCGAGGAGTTCGAGATCCACACGCCGTTCCGCGGTGCGTGGAAGGACTACATCGGCAACGCGGCCCTGCACGGTCACGCCGCCGTCGTGTTCGCGAAGCTCGTGACCGCGGGTGTCGACCACGGCGTGCACGCGTTCTACGTCCCGCTCCGCGACGCCGAGGGGGCGTTCCTGCCCGGCGTGAGCGGTGAGGACGACGGCCCCAAGGGCGGCCTGAACGGCATCGACAACGGCCGGCTCGCCTTCGACCACGTCCGGGTCCCCCGCACGAACCTGTTGAACCGCTACGGCGACGTCGCCGCGGACGGCACCTACTCGTCGCCGATCGCGTCGCCCGGCCGTCGGTTCTTCACGATGCTCGGCACCCTGGTGCAGGGCCGGGTATCGCTCGACGGCGCCGCGGTCGTCGCACAGAAGATCGCGCTGCAGATCGCCCTGACCTACGCGATGCAGCGCCGTCAGTTCCCCACCGGTGACGGCACCGAGGGCGTGCTGCTCGACTACGGCCGGCACCAGCGCCGTCTCATCCCGCGCCTGGCGACGGTGTTCGCGCAGTCGTTCGCGCACGAGAAGCTCCTGCGCACCTTCGACGACGTCTTCAGCGGGCGCGAGGACACCCCGGAGCGCCGGGAGGACCTGGAGACCCAGGCCGCGGCGTTCAAGTCGATGTCGACCTGGTCGGCGCTCGACACCCTGCAGGAGGCCCGCGAGTCGTGCGGCGGTGCCGGGTTCCTCGCCGAGAACCGTCTGACCGGGCTCCGCGCCGACCTCGACGTCTACGTGACGTTCGAGGGCGACAACACCGTGCTGCTGCAGCTCGTCGGCAAGCGCCTGCTCACCGAGTTCCGCGCGAGGGCCCCGAAGGACCCGGCGTCCACCGCGAAGTTCGTGGCGGCCGTCGCGGCGTCGAAGCTGGCCGACGCGTCCGGCATCCGTCGCCTCGGCCAGACCGTGGCCGACCGCGGCTCGCTGGCCGCCAGCGTCGCCGACCTGCAGGACCCCCGCACGCAGCGCGAACTGCTCGCCGGCCGGGTCGACACCATGGTCGCCGAGATCGGCATGCGCCTGGCGTCGGCCGGCAAGGACCGAGCACGCGCCGCCCGACTGCTGAACCGCTCGCAGCACGAGCTCATCGAGGCGTCGAAGGCGCACGCCGAGCTCATGCAGTGGGACGCCTTCACCGAGGCGCTCGACGAGGTGACCGAGGGCGACACCCGCCGTGTGCTCGTCTGGCTGCGCGACCTGTTCGCACTCGGCCTGCTCGAGCAGCACCTGGACTGGTACCTGCTGCACGGCCGGCTGTCGGCGCAGCGTGCCCGTGCGGTGTCGGCGTACATCGACCGGCTCGTCGCCCGGGTCCGGCCCATCGTGCCGCAGTTGATCGAGACCTTCGGCTACGAGCCCGGTCACGTCCGGGCGCCGATCGCGCTCGGTGCCGAGCAGGCCCGACAGGACGAGGCACGTGCCTGGCTCGCCGCCGAGGCCGCTGCCGGCCGCCTACCCGAGCAGGAGAAGAAGCCCCGTCCGTGACGGACGTGCAGCCCCGTCCATGACGGACACGCGGCCGCGCCCGAGACGGGCGTGGCCGTGTCGGGAGCTACAGCTAGGAGTCGGTCGGTTCCGGCGCAGCCCCGCCGCGGGCCCCGAGCGCCGCGCGCAGCTGCGCCTCGGCGTCGTCACCGGCAGCGGCGGCCTCGGCGTTCGCCTCGGCGACCGCACGCACGACCTCTTCGCGCTGGATCTTCACGCCGCGCGGGGCGTCGATGCCGATCCGGACGCCGTCGCCCCGGGAGTCGAGCACCGTGATGACGATGTCGTCGCCGACGAGGATCCGCTCGCCGACCTTCCGCGTGAGTACCAGCACGCGTTCAGCCTAGCGACACGACGGGGAGCCCCAGCAGGTCCACCGACTCGGGCGTGGCGGTCTCGCCCGCACCGATGGCTACGACACCGGCCACGGGCAGCCTCGAGGCCACCGCGGACACCATCGCGGCCGAGTCCGCGGGCTTCCGCCCGACGTCGACCACGACCCACACCTGGTCGGCTTGCAGCGCGTCGCCGGTCGCCCGGTCGTCCCACGCGGCGACGGCGAGCACGGCGTGACGGTCGCGGACACCGTCGGCCCGCGCCAGGATCGCCGCACGGCGGTCGGCGGCGTCCGTCGGCCGGAGCGCGTGCCGCACCGCGAAGAGCCCGGCGGCCGCGTCGACGTCGTTCGGCCGCCCGACCAGGAGCACCAGGTCACCGTCCGCGGACCGCACGGCCGGGGCGGTGGACCGGGCCACCGCTGCCGGCGAGGGCGAGCCGAGGACGCGGGACGGGCCTCCCGACCGGGTCTCGACGACCGGCTGCGCGACGGCCACCGCCTGCGCGTCGGCCACCGGCTGCGCGTCGACGGCGGCCTGGAGGCGCGGGTCGACCCCCGTGGGCACGTCCGGCTCACCCGGGGCGCGCGTCGGGCGCGGGGCGCTCGGCGTGATCCCGTCCGCCTGGAATCCGTCGAGCACCGACGCGAAGGCGTCGGCCCGCGTCGTCGCGGTGCCGTCGGTGGCGGCGATGCGGGCCTCGGCCGCCTCGGCGTCGGCGAGCAGCGCGGCGATGCCGACGCGCTGCACGGGCGAGTCGGCGATGACCACCCGGGCGGTGGGCTGGTCCCCCGGTTCCGGCACCTCGACGGTGGCCTCGACGTGCGCCTTGCGGAACAGCCCGCCGAAGCCCGGAGTGGTCACGCGTTCGGCCGCGACGATCCGCGCACCCGCGCCGAACTCGGTCCGGACCGCGTCGCGGACGGACTCGAGCGTGGCGCCGCTACGCTGCAATCGGGTCGGCGGCACGGACCACTCCCACGGTCTCGATGGTGGAGCCCGCGGCGGTGGCCTCCTGGTACGACAGCACCGGGAGCCCGTTCGACTGGGCGGCGACCATGCGGTGCACGGCCGGGCGGAGCTGCGGGGCGCAGACCAGGACGGCGGAGAGTCCCTGGTCCTCCACGGAGCGCACGGCGTCGCGGACGGAGCCCAGGACCTGCTCGATGCGGTGTGCGTCGAGCACGATCTGGCTGCCCTGCTCGGACGGCCGGAGCCCCTCGAGCATCGACTGCTCGAGCATCGGGTCGATCATGATGACGCGCAGGGTGCCGGCGTCGGTGTGCCGGGCGGCGAGGGCCGGGCCGAGGGCCGCACGGGCGGACTCGACGAGCCCCTCGGGGTCGGTCGACACCTTGGCGCGGAGCGTGAGGGCCTCGCAGATCCGGCCGAGGTCGTTGATCGGCACGCGCTCGGCGAGCAGGCCCTGCAGCACCCGCTGCAGTTCGGCCATCGAGAGCATGCCGGGGACGAGTTCCTCGACCGCCGCGGGGTTGACCTGCTTGACGCCCTCGGTCAGGACCTTGACGTCCTCGCGGGTGAGCAGGCGTGCCGCGTTGTCGCCGATGACCGCCTGCAGGTGGGTGACGAGCACGGAGACCCGGTCGATCACGGTCGCGCCGGTCATCTCGGCGGCGTGCCGGAGCTCGGCGGGCACCCACTTGCCGGTCAGGCCGAACACCGGCTCGACGGTCGAGGTGCCGGGCAGGCCGTCCAGGTGGTCGCCGAGCGCCAGGACGCTGCGGGCGGGCGCGGTGCCCCGACCGGCCTCGACGCCGGCGATCCGGATGGCGTACGTCGACGGCGGCAGGTCGATCGAGTCGCGGGTGCGGACCGGCGGGACGACGATCCCCATGTCGATCGCGATCTTGCGGCGGAGGGCACGCACCCGGCCGAGCAGGTCGTCGGAGGCGCCGGAGACCATGTCGACCAGGTCGGGGGCGAGCAGGATCTCGAGGGCGTGGACGCGCATCTGCTCGAGCAGGTCCTCCGGGGTGTCCCCGGCCGGCGCCGCCGCCGCGAGTGCCTGCTGCTGGGCGGCGTCGGCCTCGGCCCGGGCGGCGTTCCGGCCGATGCGCCAGCCCGTGAAGAGCAGGGTCGCGCCGACGAGCAGGAAGGGCAGGATCGGCATGCCGGGGATGAACCCCATCGCGATCGCGGCGACACCGGCGATCATCAGGGCGTTCCGCGACTGCGACAGCTGGGTCGCGGCCGAGGAACCCATCTCGGACTCCGCGCCGGACCGGGTGACGATCATGCCCGTCGACACCGCCATCAACAGCGCCGGGATCTGCGTGACCAGGCCGTCGCCGATCGTGAGGATGCCGTACTTCGACAGGGCGTCGGTGGCGGACAGTCCGTTCTGCAGCATGCCAATGGCGATGCCGCCGATCAGGTTGATGATGATGATCAGGATGCCGGCGATCGCGTCGCCCTTGACGAACTTCGACGCACCGTCCATCGCGCCGTAGAAGTCGGCCTCGGCGGACACCGCGGCGCGGCGCTCCTTGGCTTCCTGGTCGGTGATCAGCCCGGCGTTCAGGTCGGCGTCGATCGCCATCTGCTTGCCCGGCATCGCGTCGAGGGTGAAGCGTGCCCCGACCTCGGCGACGCGCTCGGCACCCTTCGTCACCACGACGAACTGGATGACGATGAGGATCAGGAAGATGACCGCGCCGATGATGATCGACCCGGAGACGGCGACGTGGCCGAACGCCTGGATGACGTCGCCGGCGAAGCCCTCGCCGAGCACCAGCCGGGTGGACGCGACGTTCAGGCCGAGCCGGAACAGCGTCGCGACGAGCAGCAGGGACGGGAACACCGAGAAGTCGAGCGGCTTCTTCACGAACAGCGTCGTGAGCAGGATCACCAGCGCCAGCAGGATGTTGATGATGATCAGGAAGTCGAGCAGGAACGACGGCACCGGCAGGATCAGCAGCAGGATGATGCCGACGATGAACACCGGGACGACGAGCTTCGGCAGGTCCTTGCGGTTCATGCGGGGAGTCCTTCGGTCTGGTTCTCTGCGGTGCGCGGTGTGCGGAGCTTGCGGGGGCGGAGGTCGCCGGTCAGGGTGGCGGGGTCGATGACGCTCGCGACCTCGTCCGGGGTGGTCGGCCGCGGCGGCGCGTGCGTGCCGGCCGCGGTGCCGCGGGCCTTGAGCGCCATCACGAAGGACAGGACGCGGGCCACCGGGGTGTACAGGTCGACGGGGATCTCGTGCCCGAGCTCGCACGCGGCGTGCAGCGCCCGGGTGAGCGGGACGTCACGGACGATCGGCACCCGCTCTTCTTCGGCACGCGCACGGATGACGTCGGCGACCGGTCCGGCCCCCTTCGCCACCACCCGGGGCGCGGACCTGCCCGGCTCGTACTTGATCGCGACGGCGTAGTGGGTCGGGTTCGTCATCACGACGTCCGCGGTGCCGATGGCCTGGATCATCCGGTTGCGGCTCATCGCGAGCTGACGGGAGCGGCGCTGCGACTTCACCAGCGGGTCGCCGTCGCTCCGCTTGTTCTCGTCCTTGACCTCGCGCTTGGTCATCATCGTGCGCTTCCGGTTGCGGCGGATCACCACGAACACGTCGAGGGCTGCGAGGACGAGTCCGGCGACGATCGCGGCGCGCAGCAGGGTGCCCGACCCGGCGGCGGCGGCCTCGAGCACGGCCGACAGCGGCAGCGAGCCGCTCGTCATCAGGACCGGCATGAGCCCCTGCACCGCGAACCAGAGGACGAGCCCGACGACTGCGGTCTTGAGCAGCGCCTTCGCGCCGTTCCAGAGCGCCTGGGTGCCGAACACGCGCTTCAGTCCGGCGATCGGATCGAAGTGGTCGGGCTGCGGCGTCATCTTGCGGAAGTGCACCCCGCCCTGGGTGACGGCGGCGGCGAGCACCGCGACCGCGACGACCGCGAGCATCGGGCCGAGGGTCGCACCCATCGAACCGAGGGCGTCGGCGAGCAGGGCCTGCACGGCACCGAGCTCGGGGTCCTCGATGACCCGCTGCACGGCGAGCAGCTGGTCCTGCCCAGCGGCCGCGGCGTTGCCGATCGCGGCAGGGATCATGAGCGCCGCGACGGCGATCCCGATCCACGCGCCGAGGTCCTGCGAGCGACCGATCTGGCCCTTCTCGTGGACCTCGCGCATCCGCTGCTGGGTTGCCTGTTCGGAACGTTCTCCGCTGTCGGACACGTCGTCACCCCCGTCCCGTGATCGCCTCGACGGCGTCGCCGGTCAGCGACGACACCACCGAGGGCAGGGCCATGAAGAGCGCGCCGGCGAACAGGACGGTCAGGCCGATCTTGATCGGGAAGCCCATCTGGAACGCGTTGAGCGCCGGTGCCACGCGGGTCAGCAGCCCGAGCCCCACGTCGGCCAGGAACAGCACGACGACGAGCGGACCGGCGATCTGCAGGGTCGCGAGGAACATCTGCGACATCGCGGTCACGAGCATCGACGCGAGCCCGTCCACGGCGAAGGTACCGGTGAGCGGCACGGCGTCGAAGGACCGCACCAGACCACCGACGATGAGCTGGTAGCCGCCCGAGGTGAAGAGCAGCGCGAGCGCGGTCATCTGGAACAGACGGGTGAACTGGGCGCCGTTGACCTGGGACTGCGGGTCGAACGCCTGCGCGAGCGTGAACCCGCCGAACAGGTCGATGAGCGCACCCGCCGACTGCACGGCGGCGAACACCAGGAACACCAGGAACCCGAGGGACAGCCCGACCACGAGCTGGGTGAGCAGGGCGAGCAGGAACGGGCCGGTCGCGAGCTGCTCGTAGCCGGCGGCGACCCGCGGGGCGACGCCGATGGCGAGCCCCAGCCCGAGGATCACCTTGACCGTGCCGGGGAACGCCCGGTACGAGAACGGCGGCGCGATGACGAAGAACGCGACGAGCCGGACGCCGGCGAGCATGGTCGCCTCCAGACGGTCGGCGTCGATGCTGAGCTCCATCAACCGGCCCCGAGCAGCTTCGGGATCATGTCGAAGGCGACGTGCGTGAACGCGATCATCTCCGAGATCATCCAGTTGCCGCAGACCACCAGGGCGATCGCGACGGCGACGGCCTTCGGCACGAACGAGAGCGTGACCTCCTGGATCTGCGTCACCGACTGGAACAGCGAGATCGCGAAGCCGACGACGAGCGAGGTGACGAGGACCGGGGCGGCGAGCTTGCCGGACACCAGGAGCGCCTGGAGCACGAGGTCGATGACGGCCTGCTGGTTCATGCGTGCCCCCTAGACAACGTGGTAGCTCTCGATGAGCGACGTGATGATGAGGCCCCAGCCGTCGACCAGCACGAAGAGCAGGATCTTGAACGGCAGCGAGATCATGACCGGCGGGAGCATCATCATGCCCATCGACATCAGGGCCGCGGAGACGACGAGGTCGATCACCAGGAACGGGATGAAGATGACGAACCCGATGATGAACGCGCTGCGGAGCTCCGAGATGATGAACGCCGGGATCACGGTCGTCATCGGCACGTCCGCCATCGACTTCGGGTTGTCGAGCCCGGCGGCGCGGGTGATCAGGGCGACGTCCTCGTCGCGGGTCTGGTGGAGCATGAAGGTCCGCAGGGGTTTCGTGCCGATCTCGACGGCCTGGTTGAAGTCGAGGTGCCCGGCCAGGTAGGGCTGCAGGGCGTCGTCGTTGATGTGTCCGAGCACCGGTGCCATCACGAACAGCGACAGGAACAGTGCCAGTCCGGCGATCACCTGGTTCGGCGGGATCGACTGCAGCCCGAGCGCGTTCCGGGTCATCGCGAGCACGACGAAGATCTTCGTGAACGACGTCATCATGAGCATCAGCGCGGGTGCGACGCTCAGCAACGTGATGCCGATGAGCGTCACCACGGCCGACGACGGCGTGCCGTCCGGGCCGTTCACGCTGACGCTGAAGTCACCGGTCGCGGGGGCGGTCGGGGTCGCCGGGGCGGTGGGTTCGACGACACCGGCGGCGTGCGCACCGGTCGTCGTGAGCATCAGGAACCCGGCCACGACCGCCAGGCCGAGCAGGACGAGGGCGACGAGTCGACCCGACCGTGCCAGCCGGTGCGGCCCTGCCGCCCTCACCCGGCCCGCCGGTTCCGCAGCGCGGCCGCGGCCTGGCGCCAGGTGTCGACCGACAGGATCGAGCCCTGCAGCTGCTGCGCGCTCGGCACCGCGCGCTGCGGACGACGGTTGCGCGGGCGCATCGGCAGCGGCGCGACGGCGCTGGTCGCGTCGGTCGCCCGGGCCACGTCGTCCGTGCCTGCCGGGAGGCCCGGGGTGGCGTCCGACTGCTGCGCGAGTTCCCGACCGAACGCGTCGGCCGACGGGGCGGGACGCACCGGCAGCGCCACCGGGCCGGTGACGATGGTGAGTTCCGGCGCGGGTGCCTGCCCGCTGGTGAGCAGGTTGACCCCGTGCTCGGACACGCCGAGCACGAGCCGCTCCCCCTCGACGTCGACCACGACGACGCTCGCCTTGCCGCCGATGCCCTGCCGGCCGACGACCTCGACGGTCGCCGCACGACGGCCCGACGGCTTGCCCGAGAAGCGCTTGCGGCTCGCGCGGTGCAGCACCCACATGAGGGCGAGCACGACGCCGAGCGAGAGCGCGACGCGGAGGGTGACGACGAGGGTGTCCACGTGCGGGTCAGACCGTTTCGGCGACGTCGAGGATGCGGGTGATCCGGACCGCGTAGTCCTGGTCGACGACGACGACCTCGCCGTGCGCGATGAGCCGGCCGTTCAGCAGGACGTCTGCGGGGGCACCGGCACTGCGGTCGAGCTCGACGACGGCGCCGGGCTCCATGCCGAGCACGTCGCGGACCGACATCCGGGTGCGGCCGATCTCGACCGTCAGGGTCATCTCGACGTTGTTGATCCGGCCGAGGTTGCCGGCCGGCAGGTTCGCGACGACGGGCGCGGACACCGTGCCGTTCTCGCGGATCCGGATGCCGAACCACCCGGCGGGCAGGCCACCGGCGGTCAGTTCGAACACGACGGTGTCCGGGTCGGCCAGCAGTGACGCGGCCGACTCGCGGTTCGCCTCGCCGAGCACACCGACGCCGAGGACCCCGGCCGCGGCCTCGAGCGACGGGCGCAGCACGTCCGTGACGGCCACGATGCCGTGGTCGGTGCCTCCGGCGGCCGTGATCGCCTCGAGGTCGGTGAGCACGAGCGCCAGGTCGGCCGACAGGCCGCCGACGAACGAGGCGACGACGGCGTCCGTCGCCGCGTCGAGCACGACCGGTGTCGCGCCTCCGGGCAGGAGCAGTGCGCTCAGCGGGGCGGCCGTCGGGAGCTGCGCCGCGAGCGACTCGGCCGCTGCGGTGTGGAGGGTGGTCGTTTCGGTCATCAGTGCTGCTCCGTGCTCGTGGTGGTGACGACGATGCCGGCGAGGCGCGAGCCGTTCGCGCCGACCGCGGCGGTGCCGACGGGTTCGCCGTCGACCGCGATGGTGAGGGGCCGGTGCTGCGGGTGCGGCAGCGGCAGGACGTCGCCGACGGCGAGCCGCAGGACCTGCGTCGGCAGGACCGCGGCCGGGGCGAAGCGCAGGCTGACGCCCACGGGCACGCTCTCGAGCTGCGCGTCGAGCAGGGCTCGGGCGTCGGCGGGCGACACGTGCGCGGCGGCCTCGCCGAGCTGCGGCAGGACGGCCTCGGCCGGCAGGGCCAGCGTGCCCGGGGCGATGCGGTCGCCGACCCGGATCGAGAACGAGGCGACGATCATCAGGTCGCCCTTCTGCGCGGCCTGGGCGAACTGGCTGTTGAACTGGAACCCGCCGACCGTGACGTCCTGCGCGAGCAGCCCGCCGAACGAGTAGCGGAGGTCTTCGAGGGCGTCCTCGACGATCTTGCGGACCAGGGCCTGCTCGATCGGCGTGAAGGTGCGGTCCGGCGTCGGCAGCGGCTTCGAGGCGCCCAGCGCGTGCGACACCCACGTCAGCGCGGCGTCGAGCGGGACCTGCAGCACGCCCTTCGGGGTCAGGCCGGTGATCGGCAGCAGCACCATGCCGGTGAGCGCGGGCAGCGACGCGGCGTACTCGTCGTACGTCGTCATCTGCACCTGCTCGCAGGTGACCTGGCTGACCGCGCGGACCTTCGCCGTCAGCTGCGTGCCCCACTGGCGCGCGAACGTCTCGAAGGCGAGCTCGAGGACCCGGGCGTGCTCACGGGCCAGCGTCGACGGGCGCGCGAAGTCGTACACCTCGGGTGCTGGCAGGGTCTCGGTCACGGGTGCGTCTATCGGTCACCTGTGGGGCACCCGTCAGTGCTGTAACCCGTAGTGGGGCGGTGGCGTCGTCCGTGCGTCAGGCCGTCCGGGCTCCGTCCTGTGTGTGTCAGCCCTGCTGCGCTCCGTCCTGTGCCTTCGCCAGCGCCGGCATGAGGGCGCTGACGTCCTGGTCGGCGTTCGACAGGACCACGATGTCGACCCGCCGGTTCAGGGCGAGGTCCCGGTCCGTGCCGCCCTTCGCCAGTGGCCGGCTTGACCCGAACCCGACGCTCTGCACGTGGTCGCCGGGCATCCCGCCCCGCTCGACCAGGTCGCGCAGGACCCCGGTCGCCCGCGCGGCGCTGAGCTCCCAGTTGGTGGCGTACGGCGCGGTCGAGTTCCGCTGGTCGGCGTGCCCCTCGACGCTGACGTCGTGGTCGGAGGTCTTCAGCACCGGCGCGATGGCGTCCATGATCGACCGCGCCTGGTCGGACAGGTCCGCGCTGTTCGTGCCGAAGTACGTCTCGCTGCCGATCAACCGGACGATCAGGCCGCGGGCGTCCACCGTGAATTGGACGTTCTCGGTCTGGCCCGCCTTCGCCAGGTTGCGCTGGATCGCACGCTCGAGCTTCGTCAGGTCGTCGAGCTCGCGCTTCGCCTCGGCGAGGTCCTGCTTCGTCGCCGTCGTCGGCACCACCGTCGACGCGGGGTCGACGTTGGTGTCCTTCGTGCCCGACGAGGCGGTCGAGTGGTCGGCCTGGGACTTGTCCGTCGAGTAGCCGGAGCCGTCCTCGACCTGGTCCTTCGTCACGACGGTGCCGCTCGCGGTGTCGATCTTCTGCGAGTCGACCTCGCCGAAGCCGGTGGCGAGCGACTGCTTCAGCTGGATGTACTTCTCCTGGTCGACGGTGGACATCGCGAAGAGCACGAGGAACATGCACATCAGCACCGTGATCATGTCCATGTACGACGCCATCCAGCGCTCGTCGGGGTGCTCAGCCTCGTCGTGGGACTTCTTCGCGCGACCGCGGCCGCGGCCTCGGGGGTTGGCGCTCACGGTCAGGCCGCCAGCTGCTGGTCGTCGGCCGCGTCGGCCTTCTTGCCGCCCTTGCCACCCTTGCCGCCCGTGTCGGCGCGGGCAGCGGGCGGGACCATGGCCTTCAGCCGCTCACCGAGCAGACGGGGCTGGCTGCCGGCCTGCACCGCGAGCAGCCCCTCCATCAGGAGCGTCTGGCGGTCCGACTCGAGCTGGGCGAGCTTGCGGAGCTTGCCGCCGATCGGCAGCCACATGAAGTTCGCGGTCAGCAGGCCCCACAGGGTGGCGACGAACGCGCTGGCGATCAGCGGTCCGAGCTCGTCGGGCTTGCCGAGGTTCGCGAGCACGTGGGTGAGCGAGACCACGGTGCCGATGATGCCGACGGTCGGCGCGAACCCGCCGAGGCCCATGAAGAACGCGCTCGCGCTCCGGGTCGGGGCCGCGTTCGACTCGATCTCGTCCTCGAGCAGGATCCGCAGCTCGTCGCCGTCGGTGCCGTCCGCGATGTTCTGCAGCGCCTTCTTCATGAACGGGTCGTCGTGCTTGTCGGCCTCCTGCTCGAGGGCGAGCAGGCCGTTGGCGCGGGCGGTCTCGGCGAGCCCGACGACGTCGTCGATGACCGATGCCGGCGGGGTGACCTTGCCGGTGAACGCCTTCGGGACCGCCTTGAAGCTGGCGATCGCGTCCTTGAGGGTGGTGCTGGCGATGCCGCAGCCGATGGTGGCGCCGAACACGAGCAGCATCGGGGCGGGCAGGAAGAGTCCACCGAGTTCGACGTGCTCCATCTGGACCATGCCGAACAGGGCGCCGAAGGCGAGCAGGATGCCGACGATCGTTGCGATGTCCACGTCAGCGACCCCCGTCCAGGGCGCGGCCGTGCTGCGCGGAGCGGAGTGCGGCGACCGGGGCGAGCGTGGGCTGCGGGCCGGTGTTCGTGCTCGAGCGGGAGGCCTGGTCGGTGCCGTAGGCCATGCCGACGATCCGTGCGCGGTACGCGGCGATCAGGTCGATGACGTCGGCCATCGACTCCCGCACGATGTACTTCGCGCCGTCGACCATGATGAGCGTCGTGTCCGGCGTCTCCTGGATGCGCTCCACGAGATCGGGGTTCACAGCGAATCCGCTGCCGTTCAGTCGTGTGACGACGATCATGGCCCGTCCTGGTTCTCGATCGTCCCGCCGCCGTCCGTGGGGCAGGATGCGGGCCCGTCCGTGGGCCTGCACGGAGGACTATCGGCGGACGCGGCGGGTGCGTTAGCGACGCGTTCGGGCCGTCTCAGCTGATCCCCAGGAAGTCACTGCATCCGATCGGGGTGCTCCGACGGTAGTGGGGGTACGAGGTCGAGGACGACGTCGTCCGCACCGGCCCGGACAGGCCCCGAAGGAGACACGTCATGCGCAAGACACTCGCCACCGGCCTCAGCGCCGGTGTCCTGTTCGCCGCCGCCGCGGCCGTACTGCCCGCGACCGCTGCGACCGCCGCCACCGGCGAGGCGACGCTCTCGGTCCTCCACGCCGTCCCGGACGTCACCGTCGACGTCTACCTCGACGGCGAGCGTGCCATCGACGACTTCACCCCGGGCACCCTCGCCGGCCCGATGATGGTGCCGGCAGGTGCGCACCAGCTCGCGATCACCGCCTCGGACGCCACCGACGCGTCGAAGCCGATCATCGGTCCGGCGGACGTCTCGTTCGACGCGGGGGGCAACTACACCGCCGTCGCCCACGACGCCACGGACGGGTCGCCGACCGCCACGGTGTTCACCAACGACACCTCGGCCGTAGCAGCGGGCCAGGGACGCCTGGTCGTCCGCCACGTCGCCGCCGCACCGGCCGTCGACGTCCTCGCCGGCGGGAAGGCAGTCGTGTCGAACCTGTCGAACCCCGACGAGCAGGCACTCGAGCTGCCGGCCGGCACCGTCTCGGCGAGCGTTGCAGCGACCGGTACCACCGACCCCGTGATCGGCCCGGCGGACGTCGCGGTCACCGCGGGTTCGTCGACCATCGTCTACGCCTGGGGCAGCCTGGACGACGACGACCTCGCCCTCGCCACGCAGACCATCGCTGACCTCGGTGGCACGCCGAACGGCGTCCCCGCCGGGAACGCCGGTCTCGTGGCCACGAACGACCAGGGCCCCCTGCCCCTGGTCGGCGCAGCGGCGGCCGCACTGGCCGCCGCTGCCGCGATCGGGGCCGTGGTGCTCCGCCGCCGGCACGCAGCGACCCGCCGCTGAACGTGCCACGCCCTGTGCGGTCCGCCACGGTGACGCTCGTCGTCGCCGTGGCGGCCGCCGCCCTGACCGGGTGCTCGTCGGCCGGGACCACCCCCGGCGGGCAGCCGTCCGTCCTGCCGACCACCACCCCCACACCGGTCCCGTCGGCGTTCTCGACCGAGGTGCCGCAGCAGGCCGCCACGATCCCGCCGATCCGGAACGCCCCCGCCCCGACCACCATCACCGTCGACCACGCCGGCATCAGCGCGCCGGTCCGTCCCGAGGGGGTCGACGAGGACGGCGCGATGGCGCTCCCGCCCGACCCGGCGACCGCGGGCTGGTACCGGTTCGGTGCCGCCCCGTCGTCCACCGGGGGCACCGTCGTCATCGCGGCCCACGTCGACGCGGTCGGCTACGGCACCGGCCCGTTCTCACGCCTCGGCGACGCCCCCTCCGGTACCCGGATCACCCTGACGGACGCGGACGGTGCCGAGACCGCGTGGCGGATCGACTCCGTCAGCATGCTCGAGAAGCGGGGACTCCCCTGGGGCGAGGTGTTCCGTGACGACGGACCACGACGGCTCGTCCTGGTGACCTGCGGCGGGACGTTCGACGGAGCCACCGGACACTACGAGAGCAACCTCGTCGTCACCGCGGTCCCGGCCTGACCGTGGCGACGATCCGCCCCCTACGATCGGATCGTGGTCGACGACGACCGCGCCAGCGACAGGAAGACGTGACGACCATCCTCCCGGACGACAGCGAGCTCTCGGACGCGTTCCGCGCCGGGGGCGAGCACGCCCTGCGAGCCGTCTACGAACGGTGGTCGTCGCTCGTCTACTCGCTGGCCCTGCGCGCCCTGGCCGACCCGGCCGCCGCCGAGGACGTCACGCAGCAGGTGTTCGTGAAGGCCTGGCAGCGCAGCACGAGTTACGACCCCGGCCGCGCCCCGCTCGGCGCGTGGCTGGTCGGCATCACCCGGAACTGCATCGCCGACGCGCAGAACGAGCGTCGACGGCACGCCAGCGCCGCTGACCCGGACGTGGTCGAGGAGACCACCCCGGCGCCGGAACCGGCCTTCGACCTGGCCGAGCGCGCACTCGTCGCCGACGAGCTCGAGCGGCTCGACGAGGTCCCACGACGCGTGATGCGACTGGCGTTCTACGACGACCTCAGCCATCGTGAGATCGCCGAACGGCTCGAACTGCCGCTGGGCACCGTCAAGAGCCACATCCACCGAAGTCTGGCTCGGCTCCGAACACGTCTGGAGGTGATCGAATGAAGCACGTCGACGACGAGACGCTGGCGATGCTCGCGGTCTCCGACCAGGTCGCGACGGACGACGTCGCCGAGCACCTGGTGTCCTGCGACCGGTGCCGCGACGAGGTGGCCGCACTGCAGCGGGTCGCCGCGGTGACCCGCGCGTCCGAGGACGTGACGTTGGCCGCGCCCCCGGAGCACGTGTGGGAGCGGATCGCGGCCGAGATCGCCCGGACGCCACAGCAGGCTGCGGCGCCGGCGACCGAACCCGAACGAGCGGCCGAACGCGCATCCGAAGGGGCGCCCGCCGGCACCCGGTCCGACGCGCAGCACCACGCCGTGGCCCGCCGAACCCGATCCCGTCCCCGTCGTCGCCGAGCCCTCGCCGTTGCGATCGCCGGCGTCGGTGTCCTCGCCGTCGTCCTCGGCATCGGTGTGGCATCGGGGATCGTCCCAGGACTCCCCCGCGGCGACACCGAGACCGTCCTGGCGAACACCGAGCTCGCGGCACTGCCCGGTTGGTCGGGGACGACCGGCCGTGCCGAACTCGAACGTGACCAGGACGGCCGGGTGACCCTCGTCGTCGACCTGCACGGTGAGCGCGGTCGCTCCGGCACCGGTCCGCTGCGCGAGGTCTGGATGATGCGGTCGGACCTCGGCGGACTGGTGAGCGTCGGCTACCTCGACGGCGACCAGGGCCGCTTCACGGTGCCCGACGGCGTCGACACCGCGGAGTTCCCGGTCGTCGACGTCTCGGCCGAGGCCGACGACGGCGATCCGGCGCACTCCGGCAACTCGATCGTCCGGGGCACCCTGACCGATCCCTGAGCAGTTTCGTCCCCCGAAATTCCCAACTGTGACGTATTCGAGACCTCCGGACGCGCAATGGGTGTCCATCTTCCACCGGTTTATCTCATGAGCGTGTTAGCGTGGCGCGCATGACCGACACCACCACCGTCGTCTCGCCGGCATCTCCGGCGACCGCAGCACCCCTCCGTGAGGTCGGCGCCCTGATCCGGGGCGCCCGCAAGGGCCGCAGCATGACGCAGGCCCAGCTCGCCGAACGCGTCGGCACCAGCCAGAGCGCGATCAACCGCATCGAGCAGGGCGGGCAGAACCTGTCCCTCGAGATGCTCACCCGCATCAGCGACGCCCTCGACCAGCAGATCGTCTCGATCGGCGGTGCGCCGCAGCGCGCCCACCTGCGCGTGCAGGGCGGCCGGAAGCTCAGCGGCTCCATCGCGGTGAACTCGAGCAAGAACGCCGCCGTGGCGCTGCTCTGCGCCTCGCTGCTCAACCGCGGCGTGACCCGTCTGCACAAGGTCGCCCGGATCGTCGAGGTCGACCGCATCATCGACGTGCTCCGCAGCCTCGGCGCGAGCGTCACGTGGTCGGAGGACGGCGAGACCCTCGAGATCGTCGCCCCCGACGACCTGCACCTCGACGCGATCGACGCCGACGCCGCCCGCCGCACCCGCAGCGTGCTCATGTTCCTCGGCCCGCTCAGCGGCCGGTACGAGTCCTTCCGCCTGCCCTACGCCGGCGGCTGCGACCTCGGCACCCGCACGGTCGAGCCGCACCTCATCGCGCTCCGTCCGTTCGGCGTGGACGTCGAGGCGACCTCCGGCTGGTACGAGGTCGACGTCGCGAACCAGGCCGTCCCCACCAAGTCGGTCGTGCTCACCGAGCGCGGTGACACCGTGACCGAGAACGCGATCCTGGCCGCCGCGGCCCGCGACGGCGAGACCGTCATCCGGAACGCCAGCCCCAACTACATGGTGCAGGACCTCTGCTTCTTCCTCGAGCTGCTCGGGGTGCAGATCGAGGGCATCGGCACCACCACGCTCCGCATCACCGGCAAGAGCCGCATCGACGAGGTCGTGGACTACTGGCCGAGCGAGGACCCGGTCGAGGCGATGAGCCTGCTGACCGCCGGCATCGTCACAGCGTCGACCCTCACCGTGACCCGTGCACCGATCGAGTTCCTCGAGATCGAGCTCGCGACCCTGGCCGAGATGGGCCTGCGCTTCGACGTCAGCGAGGAGTACGCCGCGGCCAACGGCCGCACCCGCCTCGTCGACATCACGGTGCACCCGTCCGAGCTGCACGCGCCGATCGACAAGATCCACGCGATGCCGTTCCCCGGCCTGAACATCGACAACCTGCCGTTCTTCGTCGTCATCGCAGCCATGGCCGAGGGCACCACGCTCGTGCACGACTGGGTCTACGAGGGCCGGGCGATCCACCTGCTCGACCTCACCCGCCTGGGCGCGAGCGTCACCCTGCGTGACCCGCACCGCCTCGACGTCACCGGCCCGACGCACTTCTCCGGTGCCGAGATCAGCTGCCCGCCGGCGCTGCGGCCCGCCGTGGTGATCCTGCTGGCGATGCTCGCGGCGAAGGGCGAGAGCGTCCTGCGCAACGTCGGCATCATCGCCCGTGGCTACGAGCAGCTCCAGGAGCGCCTCAACTCGCTCGGCGCGTCCATCGAGACGTTCCACGACTGACGCTCCGGCGAGCAAGGCCCCCGCAAGCCACCGGTGTTCGCCGGTTGAACACGTGCAGACCGCGGTTCAGCACGCGAACACCGGTGTTGTGCGCTCCCTCCCTGACGGCGGCTGCACTCCCCCGCCCGGCGGCTGTTCCTGTCGCTCGGGATCGTCGCGGGCGTGCTCGCGATGCTCCTGCCGCCGGCCGCCGTCGCGGTCGGTGACGCGACCGACCCGGCCAGCTCCTTCGAACAGGCGGTGTTCGCGCCGGCTCGTTCTCCGCGCACCTGGCCGAGGTGCGTCCCGCCCTCGCCGCCTTCGGCGCCGCGTTCATCCGGCAGGTCTTCGCCGAGTACCTGTTCCACACCGACCGCGCGTCCCGCAGGTCGTGGCTGGGCAGCCTGGAGGCGCGGCTCGCCTCCGTCGCGCGACCCCGCGTCTGGTCGCTGGTCACCGCTGCGACGGGGGTCGTGGTGTCCTCCGTGCTCGTCGGGTCGCGTTCCGGGTGGGCCGCCGGTGCCTTGCTGCCGGTCGCGCTCGGCGGGGCGGCCGGCATCGCCGCGTACCTCGTGTCGAAGCGGACCGCGTCGTGGGCACTTGGTCCGGGTGCCGGAGGCGGCGCCTCGGACACGGCGTCGATCGGGGTCGGCCGCGGTGCCTGGCGGATCCACCTCTCCGCGTCGACCGTCGTGGTCGAGCGGGGGCTCGTGGTGTTCATGCTCTTCGAGATCCTCGACGGCGTGTACAGCCTGTCGGTGCTGCTGTGGGCGAGTCTGCTCGTGCCGATCCCGGGCGTCGTCGTGGGGTGCTTCAGGACCGTCGTGATCGGGTCGGCGCTGATGGGTTCCCTGCCGTGGCGTGCGTGGTGGCGGCGGGTGGTGCGGCGGCCGCGGGCGGTGTGAGCGGCGGTTC
Organism: Curtobacterium sp. MCPF17_051; assembly: GCF_003234595.1. Classification (NCBI taxonomy): domain Bacteria; kingdom Bacillati; phylum Actinomycetota; class Actinomycetes; order Micrococcales; family Microbacteriaceae; genus Curtobacterium; species Curtobacterium sp. MCPF17_051. Next base: position 95,825 of record NZ_QKSE01000007.1, read on the forward strand.
GTGAGGCGTCGTGCGGTGTGGTGCGGCGCGTCGTTCGGCCGTGGTGCGGCGCGTCGTTCGGCTGTTCTGGAAGGATCCACCGTGGATCGGCGTTGACTGGCGGGTCGGACGACGATCGGAGTGCACGTGCTGGGACCGGAACTGGTGGTCGTGCTCGGCCTCGCCATCGCACTGACGGCGGCCGTGGCCGATCGGATCCGGATCGCTCCACCCGTGCTGCTCCTGGTCTTCGGCGCGCTGCTGGCGTTCGTGCCCCAGTTCGCGGACGTCGAGCTCCCCGCCGAGGCCGTGCTGCTGCTGTTCCTGCCGGCGCTGCTCTACTGGGAGAGTCTGACGACGTCGCTCCGCGAGATCCGGAAGAACCTGCGCGGCATCGTCCTGATGGGCACCCTGCTCGTCGTGGTGACCGCCGGTGCCGTCGCCGTGCTGCTGCACCTGCTCGGGATCCCGTGGGGGCCGGCCTGGGTGCTCGGCGCCGCGGTCGCCCCGACCGACGCGACCGCGGTCGGCGTGCTCACGAAGATGCTGCCGCGGCGGAACGTCACGGTGCTCCGCGCCGAGAGCCTGGTGAACGACGGCACCACCCTGGTCGTCTACGGCATCGCGGTGGCCGTCACCGTCGGTACGCAGGAGCTCACCTTCTGGGGTGTGTCGGGCATGCTCGTCCTGTCGTACATCGGCGGGGTCGCCGCCGGTCTCGTCGCCGCCTGGATCGGGACGATGGTGCTGCGGCGCGTGGACACCGTCGTGCTCGAGAACCTCGTCACCCTGCTCGTGCCCTTCGCGGCCTTCCTGGCCGCCGAGGCCATCGGCGCCTCCGGCGTGCTCGCCGTCGTGGCGGCCGGCATCGTCGTCAGCCAGGTCGGCCCCAAGCTCGACCGCGCCGAGACCCGCCAGCAGGTGCGTGCGTTCTGGTCGTTCCTGACCTTCCTGCTCAACGGCGCACTGTTCGTCCTGGTCGGCATCGAGGCGATGGTCGCCGCACGCGCACTCGACCCCGCCGACCTGCTGCGCGGGACCGGGATCGTCTTCGCGGTCGCGGTGCTGCTCGTCATCGTGCGGTTCGCCTTCCTCAACGCCGCGGGCGGGACCATCTGGCTCGTCACCCGACGCACCGGCGGGGAACCGCGCGAGGGGCACCGCGACCGGCTCGTCAGCGGGTTCGCCGGGTTCCGGGGCGCGGTGTCGCTCGCCATGGCCGTCGCCGTGCCGCGCACCCTCGAGTCCGGCGGCGACTTCCCCGAGCGCGACCTCATCGTCTTCGTCACCGCCGGGGTGGTCATCGTCACGATCGTCGGGCAGGCCCTCGTACTGCCGGCCGTCCTGCGTCGCGCCGCGCTGCCCGAGGACGAGTCCGTCAGCGAGGAACGTCGCTACGCCGAACGCACCGCGATCGAGGAGGCGCTCGATGCGCTCCCCCGTCTGGCACGGTCGACCGGAGCGGATCGTGCCACCGTCGATCGCCTGCGGAAGGACTACGAGGCGCACCTCGACGTGATCGAGGCCCGCGAGGGGGACGATGACGACCACCCCGCGCTGCAGCGGCACGACAACGCGGTCGCCCTCGAGCTGGCGCTCGTCCAGCACAAGGCGAACACGCTGTTGCGCCTGCGCGACGCCGACGAGATCGACGACCTGGTGCTGCGTCAGGTCCGCGCCGGGTACGACGCGGAAGAGGCGCGGCTGGACGGCATGGAGTCGGTGGCGTCATCGCCCACGTCGTCGTAGGGCGGCTCCGGGCACACCTGGTCGAACCGGGCGTACCCGGTCTGTCGTTCTGACCAGGTACGCCCGTTTCCACTTCCCATCACAGCCGTCATGGGAAGGAACGCACTCGCCCGGCCGGCTGGTCAGGGCCGCGCGTCGAACCGTCGGCGGTAGCTCGAGGGTGTGCTGCCGAACGCCACGGCGAAGTTCTGCCGCAGTGTGACCGGGTTGCCGAACCCGCACGCTGCGGCGATCCGGTCGACGGGCAGGTCGGTGGTCTCGAGCAGTCGACGGGCCTCGTCCAGACGGCGACTCCGTACCCAGGCCGCGGGGGTGGTGCCGGTCGACACCCTGAAGGCCCGGACGAAGCTGCGGCGGCTCATGTGGGCCGCCGCAGCGAGTCGGTCGACGCCGAGCTCCTCGTCCAGGTGCTCCACCGCCCAGGCCGATGCCGTCGCCACCGGGTCGTCGTCGCGACGCTGCACGACCGGCCGCTCGATGTACTGGGCCTGGCCGCCTTCGCGGTGCGGCGCGACGACCAGGCTCCGCGCGACCCGGTTCGCAGCCTCGGCGCCCAGCCGCGTCCGCACGACGTGCAGGCACGCGTCCAGCCCGGACGCCGTGCCCGCCGACGTCAGCACGTCACCGTGGTCGACGTAGAGCACGTCGGGGTCCACGGTGACGTCGGGGTGCGCGGCGAGCCGGTCGACCTCGCGCCAGTGCGTCACAGCGCTGCGTCCCGCGAGGAGCCCGGCACCGGCGACCGCGATCGACCCGAGGCACAGACCGACCACGACCGATCCACGCGCGTGCGCTTCGACGACCGCCCGCTCGGTCGGTGTCGGCAGGCGGGTGCCGTCGTCGGTCCAGGACGGCACCACGACCAGGTCGGCGTCCGCCGCGGCGGCGAGCCCCTGAACCGGACCGAGCGTCAGCCCCTCGGCGGTCCGGACCGAACCGGGCCGGTCGGAGAAGACGACGGTCTCCCAGTCGGCGAGCCCGAGTCGGGTGACCTCGTCGAACACCATCTGCGGGACCGACAGGTGGAACATCGTGATGCCGTCGAAGGCGTAGATGGCGATCCGCACGCGGGACTCCTCCGGTTTGGCCTGGATCCATCGTACCGATGCACGCGTGCCAATCGCACCGAGGGCATCGACGGACGAGGATCGTCGAGTACGCCCACCGACCCAAGGAGCTCCCGTGTCCGATCCCCAGCGCGCCCTCGTCCTCGTCGACATCCAGCTGGAGTACTTCAGCGGTCCACTCGAGGTCCGGTTCCCGCCCGTCCGCGACGCGCTCGCGCAGATCACGAACGCGATCGACGCCGCGACGGCTGCCGACACGCCGATCGTCGTCGTCCAGCACACCGCCGGCGATGCTGCTCCCGTGTTCAACCCGACGACGGAGGCGTTCGCCCTGCACCCCGAGATCGAGCGGCGACGGACGCCCGAGTGGCATCAGGTCACGAAGCAGTTCAGCTCCGTCTTCGCCCACACGGACCTGCTCGCCTGGCTGCAGGAGCGGTCGATCGACACGGTCACCCTGGTCGGCTTCATGACGAACAACTGCATCATCGCCTCGGCGGCCGAGGCGGAGGCGCTCGGCGTCTCGGTCGAGGTGCTGTCCGACGCGACCGGCGCGATCAACATCGTCAACGCCGGCGGGGCCGTGTCCGCCGAGACGGTGCACCGGACGCTGATGGCGTTGTTGCAGTCGAACCTCGCCGCCGTCGCACCGACCTCGGAGTGGACGTCGGCACTCACCGCCGGAGTCGCGATCCCCAGGGACGCGCTGCCGACGTCGGCTCTCGCGGGGACCCAGCGGTTCCCGGGCTGACATCGGTTCTCATCTATAAATGTATTGCAACTTCTGCATGTGTGACCTACGCTGAGGGCATCCCAACCGACGATCAGCAGGAGGTCACCATGGCTGAGCACGAGAACAGCGCCGAGCACACCGTCGCCGAGCACGCACACCAGGACGGCTGCGGCCACGAGACGGTCCAGCACGACGACCACGTCGACTTCGTCCACGACGGACACAAGCACGCCCAGCACGGCGATCACTACGACGAGCACTGATCGACAGCGCTGATCACCGGCACCGACACGACGGCCCCGACGCACCGCGTCGGGGCCGTCGTGTTGCATGCACGTATGCGCGTGCGCTTACATGAGTCCATGTCAGACGGGATCGAAGCAGCGGCGGACCTCTTCAAGGCGCTGTCCTCGCCCGCCCGACTGCGGATCCTGTCCGCGCTGATCTCCCGGTCGTCCGACGTCGGCTCCCTCGCCGAAGCGACCGAACTGTCGCAGCCCCTGGTGTCCCAGCACCTTCGCACGCTGCGGCTCGCGGGCATCGTGCAGGTCGAACGCATCGGGCGGAACGCCGTGTACTCGCTGCACGACGAGCACATCGCGCACATCGTCGGCGATGCTGTCAGCCACGTGCGCGAGGCCGAAGCCGGCTGATCACCGACTGCGCCTGACACACGTCAGCAGCAGTCACAGCCGTCGCCTTCCCGCTCCCCCGTCAGCGCCGACACCGGCTGCTTGCACGCGTCACCGCGCCAGGCCTCGAGTCCCTCGCGTACGGCGAACACCACCACGACGAGTCCGGCGAGCGGATCGGCCCACCACCAGCCGAACAGGCTGTTCGCCAGCAGGCCGAGCAGCACCGCCGCCGACAGGTAGCTGCAGATCAGCGTCTGCTTCGAGTCGGCGATGGCCGACGCCGAACCGAGTTCGCGTCCGGTCCGCCGTTCGACGAGGCTCAGGAACGGCATGACCGCCAGGCTCACCGCGGCCAGGACGATGCCGACCGGACTGTGCTCCGGCGAGCGGACACCCGTGAAGGTCAGGACGGCATCGACACTCACCACGACGGCGAGCCCGAAGAACGAGACCGCGATCACCCGCAGTGCCGTTCGCTCCCGGGCCTCCGGGTCACGCCCGGCGAACTGCCACGCGACGGCCGCTGCCGACAGGACCTCGACGATCGAGTCGAGCCCGAAGCCGATCAGCGCGGTGGAGGAAGCAACCGAGCCGGCGGCGATCGCCACGACGGCCTCGATCACGTTGTAGGCGATGGTGGCCGCGACGATCCACCTGATCCGTCGCCGGAGCACGCCGACACGGACCGGTGCGAGCGACACCGATACCGTGCTCACCGCTCGACCTCGCAGCCGGCGTCCGCGACCCGGCCGTCATCGGCGACGTCCACCGCCAGCACCACGTCGACGAGGGACTCGAGCGCGCGGGTGAGGTTGCGGTCCGCGATCTCGTACCGGGTCCGACGCCCCTCGGGCACGGCGACGACGATCCCGCAGCCGCGCAGGCACGCCAGGTGGTTCGACACGTTCGTCCGCGTCAGCTCGAGTTCCTCGGCGAGCCGCGCCGGGTAGCCGGGTTCGTCGAGCAGCCGGAGCAGGATCCGCGCACGCGTGGGGTCGGAGAGCGCCCGCCCGAGGCGGTTCAACACGTCGTGCCGCGAGGCAATGGTCAGCATGTACTGACCATACCCGAGCTCAGACGTCCCCGAGCCGCCGCCCGGTCAGCGCGTCGTTCCAGCTCGTGCGGCCGCCGGGACCACGCGACTCGTGCACGCCGTCGTGGCCGCGTGGTCGATCGCACCACCAGCGGTCGAAGACGCTGCGGCAGCGGTGGTCGGACTGGTGGTCGGTGTCGTGGTTCTCGCACATCGCACCGATGAGACGTCACGACGCGTCGTTTCGTCACGACCCGGCGCCGAACTCCCTGCACCACGAACGATGGTGAGCAGGAACGGTCGAGTCCCCCTTCAGCACCCGACCGATCCTGCTCACCAAGCGCCCGCCGACGCAAGCGCCCGCGACGCGAGCGCCAGCGACGCGAGCGCCAGCGACGCGAGCGCCAGCGACGCGAGCGCCAGCGACGCGAGCGCAGCCCGCCGTTAGCGCTTCAGGTTCGTGAGCTCCTGCAGCACCTCGTCCGAGGTGGTGATGATGCGGGCGTTCGCCTGGAACCCGCGCTGCGCCACGATCAGGTTCGTGAACTCCTGCGACAGGTCGACGTTCGACATCTCGAGCGTCCCCGCCGCGAGCGACCCGACGCCCGCCGAGCCGGGACCGCCGACCGTCGCACCGCCCGAGTTCGCGGTGGCACGGTAGCCCGACGCCCCGGTCTTCTCGAGGCCGGCCGGGTTGGCGAACGTGGCGAGGGCGATGCGGCCGAGCGCGAGCGACGCGCCGTTCGAGAACGTGCCGGTGACGGTGCCGTCCTTCGAGATCGAGTAGCCCTGCAGTGCGCCGGCCTCGCGGCCGTTCTGTGAACCGATCGCCGCGGTGTTGAGCGAGGCGAACCCGGTCAGGTCGCCCATGTCGACCCGGATCCCACCGACGGCGAGGGTCCCGCCGGCGGTCAGCTTGCCGTCGGTGCCGAAGGTCAGCGAGGTCGTCGCCGTGGTGCCCTGGCCGTTGCGCCCGGTGACGTCCCAGCCGTCGGCGGTGCGCGTGTAGGCAAGCGACATCGTGTGCTTGGCACCCGAGGCGTCGTACACGGTGGCCTCGCGCGTGATGGTCTGGCCGACCGCGGTCTCGGACGGCAGGTTTCCGGCGACCGTGGCGGCGGTGGTGCGGACAGCCGGGGCCGCGGCGTCGAGCGGCAGCGTGATGTCGGACAGCTGGCCGTTCTCGTTGACGACGCCGTTCGTGGCCGGGTAGCCCTGCACGATCTTGCCGTCGGCGGTGACCAGGCGGCCGTCCGCGTCGAAGTCGAACGCACCGGCGCGGGTGTAGACGGTGTCGTTGCCCAGGCGGGTGACGAAGAAGCCGTCGCCCGAGATCATCAGGTCGGTCGCCTTGCCGGTGGCCTGCGCCGAGCCCTGGGAGAAGTTCGTGGAGACCCCGGCGACCTGCACGCCGAGGCCGATCTGGGCCGGGTTCGTGCCGCCGATGCCGGTCTGCGGTCCGCCGGCACCCTGGGTCATCTGCGACAGGGTGTCCTGGAACACGGTGGTCGACGACTTGAAGCCCACGGTGTTGACGTTGGCGATGTTGTTGCCGGTGACGTCGAGCATCTGCTGGTGGGAGCGGAGGCCGGAGATCCCGGAGTAGAGCGAGCGGAGCATGGTGCGTCCTTTCGGAGAGGCAGGAAGAGCGAGGAAGAACGAGGAAGAACGAGGAAGAACGAGGAAGAACGGGGAAGGCAGGCCTGGGCGTCAGGGAGCCGGAGCGGTGGTGGTGATGCCGGAGATCACGTCGAGAGCGACCTCCTTCCCGTTCACGGTGACCGTGGGGACGCTGTTCGCGTACGACACGGCCGAGGCGGTCCCGGTGACGGACTTGCCCGAGTCGGCGTCGGTGTAGCTGACCTGCTTGCCGACGAGGTTCGCTGCGGCGATGCGCATCTGGAGCGAGAAGTTCTCGTTCCCCGTCGTGGTCTGGTTGGTGATCTGCTCCATCATCGCGAGCTGCGTCTGCTGGCTGATCATCTGGTTGGTGTCCATCGGCGAGGACGGGTCCTGGTTGCGCAACTGCGTGACGAGCAGCTTCATGAAGACCTCGGAGTCCATCGTCTGGGACTTCTGGGCCGTCGAGTTGGCGGCCAGGGCCGCCGCCTGCGCGGTCGGGTCCACGCTGCCGGTGATGCCGTCGATGGGCATGGTGAGTTCCTGTTCGTGAGCCGGATCAGGCGAGGACGTCGAGTCCCGCGCTGCGGATGGAGGGCGTGTGGGCGGCGGGCTGCGTACGCGGGGTGACCCGCGCCTCCAGGCCGGGGTCGCCAGGCAGCGCACGCGCGGCCGGACGCTCGTCGCGACCCGGCGCGTCGTGCGGCTGGTTCTGGGACGACAGGTCGAGCGTTGTGCTCACACCGGTGCCGGCCGCGTCGCGTCGCAGGTCCGGCAGGACCTGGCGGACGGCCTCGCGGCCGGCGTCCGACGCGGCGAACAGCTCGACGTGCATGCCGTGCGCGGTGACGTGCGCGCGGACCGTGACCGGGCCGAGGCTGTCCGGCACGACCTGCACGGTGACGACGTGCTCGCCGGGCCCGGCCTGGGCGAGCGAGAACACCGGTCGCGCCAGCTGCTGGGCGAGCGGTGCCGGGGCCGGCGCGGTCGCCGCGGCGGGCGCGGTGGTCGGCGTCGTCGACATGACGAACGGCGTCTCGCCACCGCGGCTGGGGGCGACGGCTGGGAGGCCCGGATCACCCGGCGTCGACGCCTGCTGCTCCGTCCCCTGGCCGGCTCGGGAGCCGGTGCCGGCTGCCGGGGCAGCGACGGTCGCGACGACCGGCGCCTGGGCCGGGGTCACGGTGGCGGTGTCACCGTCGGCGGTGCGGCCGGCGGCGGGGGCCGCGATCGCGGCAGCGGCCGTCGAGGCGGTCGTCGCCGGGTCGGTCGCAACAGCGGTCGTCGCGGGGGTGGCGCCTGCGACGGTCGTCGCGGCAGCGGCCGGAGACGCGGTGCCGACGGGCGCCACGGCGGGGGTCGCCGCGGCGGTGGTCGCCGGGCCCGTCGTCGCTGCGGCAGCGGTCTCCCGTGCCGCGTTCGCCGCGGGTGCCTGCTGCGGGGTCGCCGTGTCGGGGGCGGTGGTCGGCGCCGGGGTCGACGGGACCGGCGTGGAGGCGTCCCCCTCCACCGACGGCGGAGTCGTGGTCGTTCCGACGGTCGCCCCTGCGGCGGCCACGACGACGTGTGGGTCGCCGGCGGGTGTCTCGGCAGCGCTGTTGGCCGACTGGTCCCCCGTGTTGCTCGCGAGGCCCGCCGGCGCGACGGGTGCGGCCACGGCCACGAGTCCGCCGGCGAGCAGCGCCTGCGCGTCGACCGACGGGGAATCGTTCGCGGGCACCGACTGGTCCGACGTGGACACGGACGCAGCCGGCGTGGCGGTGCTCGGCGTCGCGGCCGAGCCGTCCGCCGTGCGGCCGTCGGTGTCGTCCCGCCCGGCGGCACCGTCTCCGGGGCGTCGCTCGGTCGCGACGGCGGCGGTCAGTGCGGCGCCGAAGGACCCGGCGGCCTCGGGGTCGGACGCCGCACTCCGGCTGGGGCCCGGTGCGGCGGGCACGGACGGCTGGGTGGCGATGGTCAGGCTCATGCGGCGCTCCCGGACTGCATCATGGACAGCAGCGCGGCGGTCTGCAGGTCGGTCGCGGAACGCGCTGCCGAGGCGGTCGGCGCGGTGATGGCCGCCGGTGCCGCGTGTGCGGGGACGATCCGGCGGATGGTCGCGATGTCGGCGTCGGAGTACCAGTTGTCGACGATCCGGACGTCCTTGCCGGGGCGTGGCGCGTGCAGCACCTTGCCGTCGCCGACGTAGATGACGACGTGGCCCTCGCCCTTCGGGATGATCAGGTCGCCGGGCTGCGCGTCCTTCAGGGAACCGACCTCGACGCCCATCTTCGCCTGGTCCGGCACGACCCGGGGCATGGTGACCCCGAGGTCCTTGAACACCGTCTGCACCAGGCCCGAGCAGTCCATGCCCGCGGTCGTCTCCCCGCCGAACACGTACGGCACGCCGAGGTACTTCTTCGCGTCGGCCACGACGTCGGCCCCGGTGGCACCGCTGCCGGTGGCGAGGGTGCCGGCCCCGGCGTCGACCGAGGTCCCGGGCGCACGGGTGGCCGTCGGGGTCGCTGCGGCGGTCGCACCGGCAGCGGTCGCCGCGCCGGTCGTGCCGTCGGCGGTGGCGAGGGCGTCGGCGAAGGCGGCCGACCCCGCGGCACCGCTGGTGGTGGACGCGCTCGGGGCAGCCGTGGCCGTCCCGCCGCGCAGCGTGTCGATCTGGGACCGGATCTCCGAGATCCGGGAGAGCACCGCTTCGACGCTCATCGGGCACCACCTTCCGTGCGGCGTCGTGCCGCGATCTCGTCGAGGGCGTTCTGTTCGGTCCGGAGTTCCTCGGCCGCCTGCTGCTCGGTGTGCTTGCCCTCGAGCTTCTCGAGGCCGACGGCGGCGCGACGGGCGGCGGTGTAGTCCTGCTGTGCCCGGTCGGCGTCGGCACGGCGGTTCTGCACCACGGCGTCGAGCTCCTCGAGCATCCCGCGGGTCGCGGCACGTGCTGCGGCGACGGCGCTCAGGGTGGCGGCGTCCTGGATCGGCTGGGCGTCCTCGCTGTCGGCGAGGCTCCGGCGTGCGGCGATCCGGGCGTCGGCCGCGTCACGGACGCGCTCGTTCGCGGTGGCCAGCGTGGCGGCGGCACGGTCCTGTTCGGTGTGGCGCAGGCGCAGGAGTCCGGCGAGCGGGAAACGGCGGGCCATCACGACACCCCCAGCTGCTGCACGAGGCCACCGAGGCGCTGCCAGGACGCGTCGGCGGTCGCCCGCTCGTCCATGCCCTGGCGCAGGAACGCGTCGATCGATCCCTGGTGGTCGACGGCGGCGTCGACCAGCGGGTTCGACCCGCGCTGGTACGCGCCGACGTCGAGCAGGTCCTGGGCACCGGCACGGGCGGCCATCACCTTCCGCAGCACGGTGGCGGCGGCACGCTGCTCGGGTCGGGTGACCTTCGACGCGACGCGGGACACCGAGCCGAGGGCATCGACCGACGGGAAGTGCCCGGTGATCGCGAGCTTGCGGTCCAGCACGACGTGGCCGTCGAGGATGCTGCGGGCCGCGTCGGCGATCGGCTCGTTGTGGTCGTCCCCGTCGACCAGCACGGTGTACATGCCGGTGATGCTGCCGACCCGGTCGGTCCCGGCGCGCTCGAGCAGTCCCGCGAGCACCGAGAACGTCGACGGCGGGTAGCCCCGGGTGGCCGGCGGTTCCCCCACCGACAGACCGATCTCGCGCTGCGCCATCGCGACGCGGGTGAGCGAGTCCATCATGAGCACGACGTCCTGGCCGGCGTCGCGGAACGACTCGGCGATGCGGGTGGCCACGAACGCGGCGCGCAGGCGCATGAGCGCGGGCTCGTCGGAGGTCGACACGACGACGATCGAGCGGGCGAGCCCCTCGGCTCCGAGGTCGTCCTCCAGGAACTCGCGCACCTCACGGCCGCGCTCCCCCACCAGGGCGATGACGTTGACGGCCGCGTCGCTGCCGCGCGCGATCATCGACAGGAGCGACGACTTGCCCACGCCGGACCCGGCGAACAGGCCCATGCGCTGCCCGCGGCCGACGGTGGTCAGGGTGTCGAGCACGCGGACGCCGAGCTGCATCGGGGTGTCGATGCGGGTCCGGGCCATCGCGCTCGGGGTGTCGTGGTCGAGCGGGACCCAAGTGACCGGTTCGCCGCCGGGGCCCTCGAGCGGACCGCGGTCGTCGATCGGTCGGCCGAGCCCGTCGAGCACGCGGCCGAACAGACCGGATCCGGTCGGCACGAGCACCGGGCGGCCGGTCGGGCGCGCCGGGGTGCCCGCGGTCACGCCGGTCAGGCGGCCGAGCGGCATGCAGCGGACGCCAGAGGCATCGGTGGCGACGACCTCGACCGCGGTCTGTTCGCCGTCCTCGGCGCCGACCGTGACGACCTCGCCGACGCGGGCGTCGAGCCCGGCGATCGTCAGCCCCAGGCCGACGGCGCTCGTGACGACACCGACCCGCTGGGGTGCGGCCCGCAGCAGCGCCTCGTCGAGACCGCGGGGACGGAGCCGCGTGGCGGTCACCGGCCGGCTCCCGTCGCGTCGACACCCAGAGCGGTGCGGGCGCGGTCGAGCGCCGAGGCGATGCGCGCGTCGAGCATGCCGTCCGGCAGGTCGACGACGGCGTCGCCGTCGCGCAGGGCACCGTCGGCGACGACCGGCACCGGCAGGTCGAGGCCGGCGACGCGAGCGGCGTCCGCCGGGCTCAGCCGGACGGCCACCGGGACCGTGCGGTCGGCGGACGCGAGCGCCCGCCGGACGGTGGCCTCGGCGCCGGACGCGATCCGGGCCTCCCGGCTGCCCTCTCCGTCCGGACCGTCGACGACGGTCGCGTCGTGTGCGGGCCTGGAGGCGCGGACCACGTTCCCGACGATCGCCTCGGCCAGGTCGACCGCCGCGCTCGCGACCGACGCCTCGGCGTCCGCCAGGACGGGAGCGACCGTGGACAGCATGGCGTTCGTGGCGGCGTCGAGGACCGCGATCCGGCGTGCCGTGTCGGCCTGCAGCGCGGCGATCCGCGCGGCGTGCTCGGTCTCGAGCCGGGCGCGCAGGGCGTCGGTCTCGGCCTGCGCGGCCCGCAGGCCGGCGGTGTACCCGGCCGCGTGCCCGCGGACGTCCGCACTCGACGCACGCTCGCGTCCGGCGGGGTCGGCGAGCACCGGGAAGGCGACGCGGTGCACGACGGTGTCAGTCAACGAGCTCGTCCTCCTCGGCACGGTGCACGGTGACGACGCCCTGGGCCTCGAGCTCGCGCACGGAGCGGACGACCTCGGCACGGGCTTCCTCGACCTGCGAGACGCGGACCGGGCCCATGGCCTGCAGTTCGTCGTCGAGCAGTTCGCGGTTGCGCTCGGACACGTTCGCGCGGATGGTCTCGACGACCGGCCCGGCTGCGCCCTTCATGGCGGTCGCGAGGATCTTCGAGTCGATGCCGCGCAGCACCTGCTGGATGTCGCGGGACTCGAGCTTCACGATGTCCTCGAAGGTGAGCATGCGGGAGCGGATGTCCTCGGCGAGCTCCGGGTCGCGGGCCTCGAGTCCCTCGAGCACGGCCTTCTCGGTCGCGACGTCCGAGCGGTTGATGATGTCGACCAGGGGCGCGATGCCACCGACGACCTCGACGCTCTCGCGCGGCGACACGACGGCCCCGGCGCGCTGGCGCAGCACACCGGCGACGATGCCGACGGCCTCGGGGGTCGCGCTGCCCATGGTGGCGAAGGCCTGGGCGACGTCGGTGCGGACCCGCTCGTCGATCCCGGCGAGCACGGCACTGGCCTGTCCGGGGCCCAGGTGGGCGAGCACGAGGGCGATCGTCTGCGGCAGCTCACCCTCGAGCAGGGAGATGACCTGGCCGGGTTCGGCGTCGTCGAGGAAGTCGAACGACTGGCCGGCGAGGTTCGAGGCCAGACGGTCCATCACGCCGGCGGCGCGCTCGGCGCCGAACGACGCCTCGAGCAGCCCGAGGGCGGTCTCCTTGCCGCCGCGCTTCTGCAGCCGGCCGCTCATCGTGATCCGGTGGAACTCCGACAGCGTCTGGTCGACGACGGTGTCCTCGACGCGGCGCATCCGGACGATCTCGGCGGAGATCTCCTCGGCCTCCATCTCAGTGAACTGCTTCATCACCTCGGCGGCGCGGTCGGTCTCCATCTGCATGAGGATGAGCGCGACCTTCTGCGCGCCGGTCAGCGCACGGTCGCTCGGACCGGTCCCACCGCCGGGGCTCGGCACCAGGGCGCTCACACCGGTGCCCGGTCGTCCAGGAGCCCGCGCAGGAGCTCGGCGGTGCGCTTCGGGTCGCGCTCGGCGAGGGCGGAGATGTCCTGACGGCGGCGCTCGGCGGTGATCTCCTCGGTCGTCAGCACCTCGGTGGGGGCGTCGCCGCCGGGCATCGCCGACAGGACGGCGGTCGGGGCGTCACCGGCACCGAGCGTCGCCCGGTCGTCGACGCCGTCCATCGCGAGGGGCAGCTGGAACGTCTCACCGGCGAAGGCGTCGAGCTCGCCGAGGTCGACGGCCTCGCGCTCCTGCTTCCGGTTGCGACGGGCGACGAAGATCATGATCGCGATGACGGCGAGGACGATGCCGATCACGATGCCGGCGGTGCGGATCGACGACCACAGTGCTTCCTGCTGGTCGGCCTTCTGCTGGGCTTCGAGGGCCTTGGCGGCCTGGTCGGAAGCGCTCGTGTCGAAGTCCATCATCGCGACCTTGACCTGGTCGCCACGGTTCTGGTCGACCCCCGCGGCGGCGGACACCAGGTCGTTGATGCTCTGCAGGTTCGCGTTCTGCACGGCGTCGGCCTTGGAGTTCAGCGCGACCGAGATGGTCTGCCGGTCAAGTCCGCCCGAAGGGATCTGCGTGGTCTCGGTGGTGTGGTCGACGGCGTTGTTCTTCGTCGCCGACTCGTTCTTGTACCCGTCGTCGCCGGTGCCGCTGTTCGCGGTGCCGTTCGGGACGGCGATGTTGTCCGGACCGAGGACCCCGGTCGCGCCGGTCCCCGCACCGGCGCCGGCGCCGTACTCCTCGGTGGTGCTCGACTCGTTCAGCGCGACCGGGCCCGAGGTCGGGCTGGTGTAGCTCTCGGACGTCCGGGTGCCGGACTCCTGGTTCATCGTCCCCGAGACCACGACGGTCGCGTTGCCGACACCGAGCGTGGTGTCGAGCAGGTCCTGGATCTTCTTGCTCGTCGCCGCGTCGTAGTCGGCGGCCTGGTCCGCGCCGCTCCCGGTCGCACCGGTGCCGACAGCGGACAGGGTCTGGCCCTTCGCGTCGACGACCGAGACGTCGGTGGGCTGCATGCCCTCGACCGAGGCGCTCGTCAGGTGCACGATGGCCTGCACCTGGTCGGTGCTCAGCTGCGTGCCGTTGTCGGTCGCGATGAACACCGACGCGGTCGGGTCCTTCTCCTCGGAGACGAACACGGACTTCTCCGGGATCGCGAGCTGCACGGTGGCGGTCTGCACGCCGTCCATCGCGCCGATGGTCTTGGCGAGCTCGCCCTCCATCGCGCGCTTGTAGGTGACGTCCTGCTGGAACTCCGAGCTCGTCACGCCCATCTCGTCGAGCAGCGAGTAGCCGCCCTCGTTCGACGACGGCAGGCCGTTCGACGCCGCCTTGAGCCGCTCCGAGTACACCTGCGCCTGCGGCACGAGGATCGTCGCGCCGCCGTCGGTGAGCTGGAACGGCACGCCGTCGGTCTGCAGCTGGTCCGTGATGGAGCTCGCGTCGGCCGCGGCGAGGCCGGTGAAGAGCGGGGCGTAGGACGCCTTGCCGAGCCAGGACGCGAGGGCGATCCCGCCGAGCACGAGCGCCGCGATCGCCAGGATCGCGATGGTGCGCTGAGCGGCGGAGAAGCCCTTCACGTAGGCGCTGAGGCGCGCGAAGACGTTCTTGACGGCGACGGGCATCAGGCCTGCATCCTCATGATCTCGCTGAAGGCGTCGACGCCCTTGTTGCGAACGGCGGAGACGAGCTCGAGCGTGACCTGCGCGCGGGTGGCGGCGATCGTGGCGTCGTGGATGTCGTCGAGGTTGCCGGTCACGGCCTTGAGCGCGAGGGTCTTCGAGTCGCTCTGCAGCGACTGCAGCCCGTCGACGGCGTTGCCGAGGCTCGCGGCGAACCCGCTGCCGTCGGTGGTCGCGCCGGCGGCTGCGGTCGCGTTCGTGCTGTCGCTGGACGTCCCCGACACACTCGTCAGGGCGTTCGTCATCGCGTTGGTGGTCACACCGTTGACGGCGTCGATGGGCATCAGTTCTTCCCGATCTGCAGTGCCGCCTCGTAGGCGGTCTTGGCACGGTCGACCACGGCGGCGTTCGCCTGGTAGCCGCGCTGGGCCATGATGAGGTCCGCCATCTGCGTGCCGAGGTCGATGTCGGGCATGCGGACGTAGCCCTCCTCGTTCGCGAGCGGGTTGTCCGGGTCGTAGGTCACACGGCCGGCGGCGCTGCCGAACGCTGCGCCCTTGACGTAGGCGCCAGAGACGCCGTTGCCCTCCTGCACCTCGACGTAGCGCGCCTGGAACGCGGTGTCGTCCATCGACTTCACGGTGTTCGCGTTGGCGATGTTGTCCGAGACCGCGTCGAGCCACTTCCGGTGCACGGTCAGGCCGGTGCTCGCGATGCCGATCGCGTCGAAGGTCGTCACGAGTTCGTCCGCATCGCCGCACGGACGCTGGTGAGCTCGGAGTTCATCGCCTGCGTGGCGAACTGGTACCGCAGCACGGTGTCGATGTTCGACAGCGTCTCCTCGTCGAGGTTGACGTTGTTGCCGTTCGTGTTCGTCGGCTCGAGGCTGCGCGCCATCGTCGGCGTGGTGGCACCGTCGCCGTCCACGATCGACTTCGCCAGGGCGTCCTCGAACTGGACCTTCTCAGCGTGGTAGTTCGTCGTGTTGATGTTCGCGATGTTGTTCGCGATCACCTTCTGGCGCATCGAAAGACCGTCGAGTGCGCTCTGCAGCGCGACGCTCGTCACGGAATCGAACACGAAGGGTCCCCTCGTCAGGCGTCGTCGGTGCGACGTCGCCGTGCGGTGGTGGCCGATCCCTGGCCGAACTGGTGAGCGATCCGTGCTCGAGTGGCGCTATCGG
Source organism: Curtobacterium sp. MCPF17_051 (assembly GCF_003234595.1). NCBI lineage: Bacteria > Bacillati > Actinomycetota > Actinomycetes > Micrococcales > Microbacteriaceae > Curtobacterium > Curtobacterium sp. MCPF17_051. Next base: position 111,675 of record NZ_QKSE01000007.1, read on the forward strand.
TGCCCGTCGTGCGGCACGTTAGGCGTCGCCCCGAACGGGGGGCGGGGCGGGGCGGAGCGCCCGAGATGCGACAGAGCACCCGTCGATCGACGGGTGCTCTGTCGCAGAACTGGTGCTGGGGCGCGGGTCAGGCGGAAGCGTCGAGGTACACGGAGCCGCGGGGCTCGCGCGTGGCGTCGACGGCGCGCAGGGCACCGAGGTGCTCCAGCGTCGAGCGGCGGTCCGCCTCGAGCACCGTCATGCGGTCCCGCTGCGCGGCGAGCAGCCGGGAGGCCCGTCCCACCAGGTCACGCGGCAGCGGTCCCAGCCCGGTCGGCTCCGACCACCCCGCCACGGCCGTGGCGTCGGCCGCCTGCCCGGCGGCGTCGTGCTCCAGGGACGTGAGCAGGGCCTCCCAGGCGAGCCGCTCCGCCGTCTGCTCAGGCGACACCGAGGGCTCCCCCGGTCGGCGCTTGCGCGGCGGGCGTCGCGGGCAGCGACGCGGCCGCCTCGTGCCACGACTGACGCAGCGGCTCGAGGATCCGGATGCAGTCCCGGGTGGCCTGCACGTCGCGGTGCACGTTCGCCGTGATGAGCGAGGTGGAGGCGTAGTTGTAGACGGCGAGGAGGCCCTCGCCGCCGTCCCAGACGTCGATCCGGAGGGTGCTCGAGAGCTCGCCGACGATCGCCTGGGCGTGCAGGAGCTGCTCGCGGGCCGCCTCCCAGTCGGCGGCGACCTGCGCTGCCTCGGCACGGTGCAGGTCGAGCAGCAGCCGGTCGTAGAGCATCGTCACGAGCTGGGCCGGCGTCGCCGACAGCACCGCCTCGTTCGTGTACTGGGCACGACGCTGGTCGGTGACGGTGCGCGGCTGGGCGGCCTGGCGGAAGGCGGCTGCCTGGAAGTCGAAGGTCATGGTCGTTCCCGTCAGCTCGACGTCGAGGCCAGCTGGCTGGCGAGCCAGCTCGACTGCGACTGGAGCTTGCTGAGGCTGGTCTCGAGGGATGAGTAGAGGGTCTGCAGGGCGGCCCGGCGCATCGTCAAACGGTCGGTCCAGCTGTCGATCTGGGTGTTGAGGTCCTTGGCGACGGCCTGCTGCCCGGTGATGGACGTGGTGACCGAGCCGTCGTACTTGTCGGACGCGGCGGTGGCCGCGGCGCCGACGTTCGCGGCGACCCCGGAGAGCATCGTCTGGGTCGCCTTCGGGTCCGCGGCGAGTGCCTTCTGGAAGACCTCGGGGTCGAAGGTGAAGCTGCCGTCCTTCGTGATCACGATGCCGATCGTCGACGGCGACTTGCCGTCGACGGGGGCGGACATCGTGCTCGTGAGCCGCTGCACGGCGTCGCGGGACGCACCGTCGCCGAGCAGGACACCGGCCTTCGTCGTCGTGGTGCCGGACGTCGCGCTGGTCGAGCTCGACACCGCGGTGTTCGTCTTGTAGTAGGCGGCGATCGCGTTCATCGCGTCGACGAGCCCGGAGGCCACGGACTGGGCCTTCGTGGTGTCCTGCGCGACCGTCACCGTGACGGGTTCGGTGGTGGCCTTCGACACGGTGACGTCGAGCCCGGGGACGAGCCCGGTGAAGGTGTTCGTGGCGCTCGTGACCGTCTGCGCGGCGGCGGTGCCGGCCCAGAGGGTGACGCTGGCGTCGGTCGCCGCGGTGACGACGGCGGCACCAGTCTCGGTGAGGACGTTCGTCGCGGTGCCCGCTGCCACGTCGTCGGCGCCGCCCCGGTACACCTGGAAGCCGCCGGCCGCTCCGGTCTTGGCGGACGTGAGTTGCAGGCGGTAGAGCTTGCTGCCGTCGGCGTCGGTGCCGGCGGAGACCTTCGTCGCGGTGACGCCCGCACCGGACTTGTTCAGGGCGGACACGGCGTCGTCGAGCGAACCGGACGCCGGTGTCACGGTGGTCGACTTGCCGTCCGCACCGACGATCGTGATCGGCTGCGCGCCGGTCGACCACGTCGACATCGCGGCCGTGACCCCGACCTGGGCCGAGGCGGTCGAACCGACGGTGAAGCTGATGGAGCCCGCGGTCGCCCCGGTACCGGTCACGGCGGTGACGCTCGGCGCGGTGCTCGTCGCGGCGAAGAGGTCGAGCGACGAGGCCTTCGCGGCGTCCGCGGCTTTCGTGGCGAGCCCCTGGATCAACCCGTTGAGCGTCTGCAGTGACGAGATGAACGAGTTGGTGGTGGTGAGCTTGTTCTTGAGCAGGGTCTGCGGGACCCCCTCGACGCTCATCAGCGAGTTGATGAGGTCGGTCGTCTTGAGACCGCTGACCAGACCGTCGATCGCGAGGCTGGTGCTCGAGGACACGGACGAGGACATCGTCGACACTCCCTGGCGTCGTGGAGGTGGTCAGGATGGCGACGTCCGTCCTCCGGGACACCCGATCGGGCCCGGAGGACGGACGTCGTGATGGCTAGCGCAGGAGCGAGAGCACGCCCTGGGTGCTCTGGTTCGCCTGTGCGAGCATCGAGGTGCCGGCCTGGCTGAGGATGTTGTCGCGCGTGTACTTGACCATCTCCTCCGCCATGTCGACGTCGGTGATGCGCGAGGAGGCAGCGGTGAGGTTCTCCTTGGCCACGTTCGTCACGTTGATGGCGTGGTCGAAGCGGTTCTGGACGGCACCGATGCTCGAACGAGCCGAGGAGACGTACTTGATCTGCTCGTCGATCGCGGTGATGGCGGCCTGAGCGTTCGTCGCCGAGTCGAAGGTGAGCGCGCCGACCGCGGTCGACACGGACTCCACGTTCGACTTCGACAGGTCCACGTCGATCTGGCTCGCCGCGTCGCCGTTCGCGCCGACCTGGAACTTCAGGACGCCTGCGGTGCCGGCGGAGCCGTCGAGCAGGTTGATGCCGTTGAAGTTGGTCGACTCCGAGATGCGGGTGAGCTCCTTGGTGAGCTCGCCGACCTCGGTGGTGATCGCCTTGCGGGAGTCCTCGTTGTTCGAGTCGTTGCCGGCCTGCACTGCCAGGTCGCGCATGCGCTGGAGGATCGAGTGGGTCTCGGTGAGGCCACCTTCAGCGGTCTGCACGACGGAGATGCCGTCCTGCGCGTTGCGGGCGGCGACCGTGAGGCCACCGACCTGGGACTTCAGCCCCTCGGAGATCGACAGACCGGCAGCGTCGTCGGCAGCACGGTTGATGCGGAGACCCGACGAGAGCTTCTCGAGGGACTTCGACAGGTCGTTCTGCGTCGCGTTGAGGTTCCGGTACGTGTTGAGTGCCGAGAGGTTGGTGTTGATGGACATACCCATGGTGGTTTCCTCCGTGAATGTGGGTCGTGCGTCGGCCCGTCCGTGGGCTGACATGGATGACTCTCGACCGGTTGCCGGGAGTCGTTAGGGGATCGGCGGAGAAGTTTCCGCCGACGTCTCAACTCGCCGCGACGGCCGGGCCGGACGCGGCGTCGTGCACGGCACGGGCGACACCGGCGGCGGCGTTCGTGGCGACACGGGCGAGGTAGGCGCTGCGGCGGGCCGCGGTGGTGCGGCTCGCGGGCTCGACGGTCGTGCCGTCGCCGTAGTGGGCGGCGAGACCGTCGTGGAGCAGGCGCATCGCCTCGGAGCGCTGCTGCGAGACGGCCGAGTGCGTGATGCCGAGCTCGGCGGCGACGTCGGTGACCGAGCGGTCGCCGAAGTACACGGCCTCGACGATGAAGCGCATCCGTTCCGGCAGGGCCTCGACCGCGGCGCGGAGGTACCGGCGCTTCTCGGTCTCGAGCAGGTCGTCCCCGGGGAGCGGCAGGTCCGCGGCGACGAGGTCGTGCACGGTCTCGTCGAGCGGCGCGACGGTTCGGGCGGCGTCGCTCATCGCGTCGACGGCGGTCTGCTTGTCGACGCCCATGGCATCGGCGATCTCCTGCGCACCGACGCTCCGGCCGAGGCGTGCGGACAGGGCCTCCTGCGTGGCCAGGGTCTCGCGGATCCGCTTCCGGGTGCCGCGGGAGGCCCAGTCGGCCGAGCGCATGTCGTCGGCCAGCGCACCGGCGACCCGGGTGCGGGCGTAGGCGCCGAACGGCACGCCGAGGGTGGGGTCGAAGGCCTCGGCGGCTGCGACGAGTGCGAGCGATCCGACGGCGGCGAGGTCGTCGCGGTCCAGGTGCGTCGCCCGGGAGCGGACGTCGGCCACGATGTAGCCCACGAGCGGGAGGTGCTCCACGATCATCGCGTTGCGTTCGGTGCGGTCCATGCTGTTCCCCTGGTCGACCTGACGTGTGTCGGCTCACCCGTCCGTGGGCGCGACGGACGCCGGCCTCGGATGGCCGGTGCGTACGCCGAAGACCCGCCCGGGTCCCTCCGAGCGGTGCACCCCGCATCGTTGCCGAGCGGTTCCGGGTGTCCCCCGGGGTGCGTTCTGAATGTATCGGCTGGCAATGCGCTGAACAGGTGCTCAACCGTCCCCAGTGCGGGGGTGTCAGGCCCCGTTTCCGGTCGGCATTTGGGGGGACTCGGGGTCGGGAACGGTCGTTCTTGTCCCCCGACGGGGGTCATCGGGTCACAGCGTCGACGAGTACGGGTGACGGCACTCGGCCGCCGGGGCTTACGGTCGCGGTCACCGAGTCGATAGGTCCCGGTGTCCGCAGGATGACGGACCGGGGACCACCCCGACGAACCACCACCTGGGAGGAGCTGATGAGCGTGAACGACCTGTCCGCCGTGCTCTGGCGCGAACGCGAGCTGCTCGAACTGCTCACCTTCAAGCTCGAGGAGGAGCAGCTGCTGCTCACCGCGGGCCGCTCCCGATGGGTGTCGCACGCCAGCCGCGAGGTCGAGCAGGTCCTCGACCGGCTCCGCAGCACCGGTCTCGAGCGCGCCGCGCAGAGCGCCGAGGTCGCCGAGGAGTGGGGCGTCCCCGCCGACGCTCCCCTGCGGGACGTCGTCGCCGCGGCACCGAACGGGCCGTGGGGCGAGATCCTGTCGTCGCACCTCACCGCGATGATCGAGCTGACCACCCAGATCGGCGCCCTGCGCGACGAGAACGACCGGTTCCTGCGTGCCGCCGCCCAGGCCACCGAGGAGACCCTGGCGGGGACCGTCACCGGTGCCGCCACCTACGACGCCAGTGGCACGTCCGGCGCAGGCCAGGACGGCGCCCGCCTGTTCGAGGGGACGCTGTAGCACCGTGGTCAGCACCTTCGGATCCCTCGCGACCGCCTACTCCGGCCTCGCAGCCGCCCGTGCCGGCATCGACGTCACCGGCCAGAACATCGCGAACGCCGGCACCGCCGGCTACACGCGGCAGCGCGTCACGCAGAACTCGATCCCCGCGACCCAGACGGGCTTCATGCGGGGCACCGCGGCCCTCGCCGGCCAGGGCGTGTCGGTCGACGGCATCGCCCGCCTGGCATCCCTGACGCTCGACGCCGGTGTCCGCGTCGCCGCCGGTTCGTCGGCCTACGCCGATGCCCGCGCCACGGCGCTCTCCGCCCTCGAGACCGGGTTGCACGAGCCCGGCAAGGACGGCCTGAGCGCCAAGCTCGACGCGTTCTGGTCGTCCTGGAGCGAGCTCGCCAGCCACCCCGACGACCCGGGTGCCGCCAGCGCCGTGCTCGGAGCCGCAGGCACCGTCGTCGCCGCCCTGGCCGCCGGCTCGAAGGCCGTCGACGCGCAGTGGTCCTCGGTGCGTGGCACCCTGACCGGGCAGGTCGCCCAGCTGAACGGCGCCGCGGAGCAGGTCGCCGACCTGAACGGCCGGATCCGCACCGCGCTCGCCTCGGGCGGCAACGCCAACGAGCTGCTCGACCAGCGCGACCAGCTCACGCAGCAGATCGCCACGCTCGCCGGCGGCACCACCCGGACGAACGCCGACGGCACCGTCGACGTGCTCCTCGGCGGCAACCCGCTCGTGCAGGGCACCGACGCCCGCGCGGTCGCCCTCGGCGGCGGCGAGCGTCTCTCCGACGGAACCGCGGTCACCCTGACCTGGACCACCGGCACGGCCGGGGCGGTCGGGCTGAGCGGCGGGTCGATCGGTGGAGCCCTCGCGGTCCTCGCACCCGCGTCCGGCACCGGCACGGGCGGCGCACTCGCCGAGGCCTCCGCGTCCTACGACGCCGTGGCCACGCGGCTCGCCACCACCGTGAACGCCCTGCACGCCGCCGGGACCACGCCGGCCGGCACCACCGGCGCACCGTTCTTCTCCCTGGCCACCGGCGTCCCCGCCGCCCAGGCGCTCGGCGTCGTCCCCACGGACGCCGGCGGCCTGGCGACGCGGAACGCGGCGGGGGAACTCGACGACTCGTTCGCCGACGCGCTCGCGCGACTCGGGGCGTCGTCGGACGGTGCCGACCAGGTCTGGGCGACGTTCGTGGCGGGGGTGGGCACCGCCTCCAGGTCGGCGACGTCGGAATCGACGATGACCGGACTCGCGCTCACCAACGCGCGCAACCAGCAGCAGTCGAGCGCCGGCGTCGACCTCGACGAGGAGAACGTCAACCTGCTGAGCTACCAACACGCGTACCAGGGCGCGGCGCGCGTCCTGACCGCCGTCGACGAGATGCTCGACACCATCATCAACCGCGTCGGACTCGTCGGGAGGGGCTGATCGTGATCACCCGTGTGACCACCCAGATGTCGATGGCGGCCGCGTCGGCCCGGCTGCAGGCCGGTGCCGCCAGGGTCGCCGAGCTCACCGACCAGGCCACGACGCTGCGTGCGATCCAGAAGCCCTCGGACGACCCGGTCGGCACCGCGTCGTCGATGCAGGTGCGCAAGGAGCAGGCCGCAGCCGCGCAGTACTCGCGGAACGCGAACGACGCCGCGGCGTGGCTCGCGACCACCGACAGCGCGCTGTCCGGCGTGTACTCGGTGCTCAACAACGTCCGCGACCTCACGGTGCGCGCCGCGAACTCGGGCACCATGAGCGACACCGACCGCGACGCGTTCGTCACGCAGTTCCGGTCGCTCAAGGCCGACCTCGAGGCCCGTGCGAACACCACCTACGGCACCCGTTCGGTGTTCGCGGGATCGTCGACCGCCGCTGTCGCCTACGACCCCGCGACGGGTTGGGCGGCATCGGGCACCGACGTGTCCCGTCGGGTCGGCGACGGCACCACGGTGCGGGTCGACACCACCGGCACCGCGGTCTTCGGATCCGGCGACGACTCGGTGTTCGGCATGATCGACTCCATCGTCAGTGACCTGCAGAACGGGGTGAACGTGAACGCTCGCATCGGGGACGTCGACACGGCGCTCGGGACCGTCCGCGGCGCCCAGGCCGACGTCGGCGTCCGGCACGCAGCCGCCCTCGCGGCACAGGACTCGCTGAAGTCCGCGACCGTCTCGCTCGAGAGCCGCCGCGCCGGCATCGAGGACGTCGACCTCGCGAAGGCCGTCCTCGACCTGCAGGTGCAGCAGACCAACTACCAGGCAGCCCTCGCCGTCACCGCGAAGGTCCTGCAGCCGACCCTGATGGACTACCTCCGATGAGCATCTCCCTGACCTTCGCCGTCCCGCCGTTCGGGCTCGCTCCCGCCGCGGCCTTCGAGCTCTCGCCGGTCGACGGCGCCGAAGGGCTGTTCACGCTCGTCGGCGACGACGCGCGGCTGTTCCTGCTCGATGCCGCGGTGCACCTGCCGTCGTACGCGCCGGAGCTCACCGACGAGCAGGCCGCCGGGCTCGGGCTGACCGACCCCACCGACGCGATGCTGCTCGTGGTCGCGAACCCCGGAGCGTCCGGCACCACGGTGAACCTGCTCGCGCCGATCGTCGTGAACGCCCGGACCGCCGTGGGCGCGCAGGTCATCCTCGAGGAGCAGGACCTGCCGCTGCGGGCGGAGCTCGCGCGGGTGTAGGCGCGGCTTCGCGGCTTCGCGGCTTCGCGGCGCGGCTTCGCGGCTACGCGGCGCGGCTTCGCACCGGTTCTGCGACCTTCCACCAGTCGTTCCCGGCGTGGATCGTCGGAAGATGTACACGCAGAGGTTGCGTGTGCATGTAGCGACAGGACGCGAGTCGTTCGACGCGTGGATCGTCGCAAGATGCACACGCATTGCAGCTGGTCAGTCCTGCACAGGTCGTCGTCGCCGCCCGGCTCTCCACAGATCGGGCGATGGCGCGAGCTGGACCACGAGGTTCGGCGAGCCTGGTGCCATGTCCAGAGCGAACGACGTCGAACTGATCCGCACGACGGGTACGACCTCCGCCGAACGCCGCGCACTCGAGCGCGATGTCCACCGCGGACGGTACGCACGCCTCCGCCCCGGCGTCCTCGTCCGCCCGGACGCACTCGACGGGATGCATCCCGGTGAGCAGCACCACGTGCTCGTCCGTGCCTCGGCGCACCGACTCCGAGCGACCGATGTCGTCTCACACCAGTCTGCGTGCGCGGTCCTCGGACTCCCGTTGATCGGGGCGGCACCGCCCAAGGTGCACGTCACCGATCCGACCACGACACACACCCGTGTCACGGCGTGGTTCGTCCGGCACGGTGCACAGGGGCGGCCGCCCGCGGTCCTCGTCGATCAGCAGGCGACACCCACGACGACGGCCGCGAGGACCGCCATCGACGTCGCTGCGACACGCTCCTTGCTCGAAGCACTCCCCGTCGTCGATGCCGTGCTCTCCCGTCGGCTCGCCGACCGTGCGGCGTTGGACGCGGAACACGCATCGCTGGCCTTCGCCCGGACCAAGGCGGGGATCGCCGTGGGGATGGGGTCGGCGCTGTCGGGGTCGCCGGCGGAGTCGGTGTGCCGCGTGCGCTTCCGCGAACTCGGTGTGCCGGAGCCGATGCAGCAGCACGTGTTCGCCCGGGCCGGATCAGCCACGGCGGTCGTGGACTTCTGGTTCCCCGACCAGGGCGTCGTGGTCGAGGTCGACGGCCGTGCGAAGTACGAGGACCCGGTGTTGCTCGACGGGCGATCGACGGCGGACGCGCACTGGCGCGAGAAGCGGCGTGAGGACTTCATCCGGTCGTTCCCCGAGGTCCGAGCGGTCGTGCGGCTCTCCTGGGCCGACCTGATGCAGCCCGACCGGGTGCGGGCTGCCCTCCGGCGCGCTGGTGTCCGGTGCTGAGGGTGCCTGTTCGACGATCAGCGCGGACGACGCGGCGCATCCGGGTGGTACGTGCGCTGCCGCTCGATCCTCGGCCGACCGGACGGCCCACCGGCGTGCACCACCCCACCGACCACGACCTCGCCGAGTCCCACGCGCACGCGCCGGACCTGCCCGGTGCCCTTGACCACGCCGCCGCGGTGGTCCGGGTCGGGTTCGCGGTGGTCGCCGCCGGCCTCGAGCTCGACGTCGCGCACGGACACCGGCCCGAGCACCTGCGCGCCCGCGCCGATCCGCGCCGGCCCCTCGACGAGACACCCGGCCATCAGGCGAGCCCGACCACCGATCACGACGTCGGACCCGTCGGCCACGATGGTCACCGGGCCCGGGCCGAGTTCGGCACCCTCGCCGATGTGCACGGTCGCCGCCGACGCGACGACGGTCACGGGTCCGGGGCCCAGGCGGGCACCGGCGGCCAGCGTGATCACCCCACCGTGACGGGTCTCGAGCGTCGTCGACGGGTACAGCTCCACCCCGGGCAGGACCGACACGCCCACCCCGATCAGGACGGACGCGGGATCGAGCACCCGGACCTCGGGCGCGAGGGCGGCCACCTGCCGGACGGTCAGGAACCCGGCCGCACGACGGGCGTCGTCGAGTGCTCGCTGCGCGGGGTCGGTGTCCACCCAGCGAGCCTCTCACGTGCCCGGCGTACGGTGAACGCATGGCCCGTGCCCCGAAGGACCAGTCGATCGTGCCCCTGCCGACCGCACCGGTCTCCCCCACCTCTTCCGACCCCCGAACGCAGCAGGTCCAGCCCACGGGCTGGGCCAAGTGGCTCGATCGGGTCATCAGTGTGCAGCGCCCCGTCGTGGTCGCGCACGTCAACGCGATCCGTCGCCGCAAGCCGGACGCGACCCCCGCCGAGGTGATCCAGATCCTCGAGCGGCAGTACCTGGCCGCCGTCACGACCGGCGGCGCCGCGGTCGGTGCGAGTGCGGTGATCCCCGGAGTCGGGATGGCCGCTGCACTCGGACTGAGCGGCGCCGAGACGGTCGGGTTCCTCGAGACCACCGCGCTGTTCGCACAGTCGGTGACCGAGGTGCACGGCATCGCACTGGACGACCCGGAGCGCGCCCGCACGCTGGTGATGGCGATGATCCTCGGCGCGCCGGGCACGCAGCTCATCAAGCAGCTCGCCGGACAGGCCGCCGGCGGTCAGGCCCGGACGGCGTTCTGGGGCGAGATGGTGACATCCTCGCTGCCGAAGCAGGTCGTCAACGGCATCGGCGGACAGGTGCGTGACCAGTTCATCAAGCGCTTCGCCATCCGGCAGGGTGGTTCGGTCCTCGGCCGCGCGCTCCCGTTCGGCATCGGAGCGGCCGTCGGCGGTCTGGGGAACCACGCCCTGGGGCGCAAGGTGATCCAGGCGTCGCGGACGGGGTTCGGCATGCCGCCGGCGGAGTTCCCGATCGTGTTGACGGTCACGCCGCCTGCCGAGAAGACCCGGCGCGCCCTGCCGTGGAAGCGCGGCGCGGGCAAGGACCAGGACCTCCGGACCGAGCCGGGACAGGACGACCCCCGCTCGAAGCGCTGACCGCGACGACCGAGAAGGTCCCGGCACGACGACGAAGAGGGGCCCGGGCACGGAGACTGAGCAGCCGGGCCCGGGCCGTTCGTGCAATTGCCCTAGAAGGACCGCACCGGCGTCGTCACGACCTGCCCGGCGTGGGCGAACCCACCACCGAAGCCGAACAGCAGCGCCGGCACCCCCTCCGGCAGGTCGCCACGCTCCCACGCCTTCGACAGCCCGAGCGGCACACTCGCGGCCGAGGTGTTCCCGGACTCCACGACGTCGCGGATGACGAACTTCGACTCCCCGCCGAGCGCGGTCACGAGCGGCTCGATGATCCGCAGGTTCGCCTGGTGGAACGCGAACACCTCGATGTCGTCCATCGAGAGCCCGGCGGCCTCGACGACCTTGCGGGCGTGCCCCTCGGCCTCGGTGATGGCCCACCGGTAGATCGAGCGACCCTCCTGGTTGAAGCGCCCCGGCGACCCCTCGACACGGACGGCGTCGAGCAGGTGCGGCACGCTCCCCCAAGACACCGGGCCGATCTCGGGCGTCTCGGCTACCCCGAGCACTGCGGCACCGGCCCCGTCGCCCACGAGCACGCACGTCGACCGGTCGGTCCAGTCGGCGATGCCGGACAGCACCTCGGACCCGATGACGAGCGCGACGTCGGCCGAACCGGTGCGGATGGACTGGTCGGCGAGCCCGAGCGCGTACTCGAACCCGCTGCACGCGGTGTTGATGTCGATCGGTGCCGGGCCGTTCGTCATGCCGAGTGCGGCGGCGACCCGCCCTGCCGTGTACGGCGCGCGGTCCTGGTGGGTGGTGGAGGCGACGATGACGAGTCCGACGGCCGAGGGTGACACCCCGGCGTCGGCGAGGGCACGACGTCCGGCCTCGATCGCCATCGACGTCACGGTGTCGTCGGGCCCGGCGATCCGACGCGTCTGGATCCCGGTGCGGGTGCGGATCCACTCGTCGTTCGTGTCGACCATCGTCGAGAGCTCATCGTTGGTCAGGACGCGTTCGGGCTGGTGGTGTCCGAATCCGAGGATCCGGCTGCCGCGGAGTGCTGGGATGTTCATCGTCGGCACGTTACCCCCTCACTCCACCGCCGCATGCCGACCGGGGAATGGGGAGCACCGCACCCACGGTCACTTCCGCGCCGCTGCAGTAGCGCGGTCGTTCGCCTTGCCGATCGCCTCGACCAGCTCGTCCTTGGTCATCTTCGAGCGGCCGCTGACGTCGAGCCGCTTCGCGACGTCCATCAGATGCGCCTTCGAGGCGTTCGCGTCGACACCGCCCTCGGTCTTCCCGGAACCGCGGGAGCCGGCGGCACCGGTGTCGGACGGCCCGGAGGACTCCTTCTCCTCCCAGTGGTCGCCGACCTTCTCGTACTCGTGCTTCACGGCGGCGAAGGCCGTGCGGTGCGCCCGCTCGCCCGGGCCGTACGTCTCGTTCGCCGAGTCCAGTGTCTTCTCGAAGATCTCCTGCGCGTGCTCCGGAGACCGCTGCAGGGTGCTCGGGACCTCGTCCTTGGCTGGCATGGCTGCTCCTCTCGAGTGGTCCCCCCTGACTACTCCGACCAGCACAACGAGCGCCAAGCACCAACCAGCTCCGAGCCCCGACCGGTACTCACAGGGCCTGGCGCCGACAGCGCGTCACGAGTAGACCCGTCTCATGGACTACACACACCTCGGTCGCACCGGTCTGTCCGTCTCCCGCGCCGTGCTCGGCACGATGAACTTCGGCCCGGAGACCAGCGAGGACGACTCGCACGCGATCATGGACCGGGCGCACGAGCTCGGCGTCAACTTCTTCGACACCGCCAACGGCTACGGCGGCTCGGTGGGCAAGGGTGCCACCGAGGAGATCATCGGACGGTGGTTCGCCAAGGGTGGCGGTCGCCGCGAGAAGACGGTCCTCGCCACGAAGGTCTACGGCGAGATGACCGACTGGCCGAACGGCGGCAAGCTCAGTGCCCTGAACATCCGGCAGTCGCTCGACGCGAGCCTGCAGCGACTGCAGACCGACCACATCGACCTCTACCAGTTCCACCACGTCGACCGCGCGACGCCGTGGGACGAGATCTGGCAGGCGATCGACGTCGCCGTGCAGCAGGGCAAGGTCCTGTACGTCGGCTCGTCGAACTTCGCCGGGTGGCACATCGCCCAGGCGCAGGAGGCCGCGAAGCGCCGGAACACCTTCGGCCTGGTGAGCGAGCAGTCGATCTACAACCTCGTGGTCCGCGACGTCGAGCGCGAGGTCCTGCCGGCCGCCCGCGCGTACGGGCTCGGCGTGATCCCCTGGTCGCCGCTGCAGGGCGGCCTGCTCGGCGGCGTCATCGAGAAGACCGAGAACGGCTCCCGTCGGCTGTCCGGCCGCAGCGCCGAGTACGTCGAAGCGCACCGCGACCAGCTGCAGTCGTACGAGTCGTTCGCGAAGGAGCTCGGCCACACGCCGGGCGAGCTGGCCCTCGCCTGGCTGCTGCACCAGCCCGGCGTCACCGCGCCGATCACCGGCCCGCGCACGATGGAGCAGTGGGAGTCCGCGGTCCGCGCCGTCGACATCCGCCTCGACCAGCGTGCGCTGGACCGGCTCGACGAGATCTTCCCGGGGCACGAGACCTCGCCGGAGGACTACGCCTGGTGACGTCCCCGACGGAACCAGCGGGTCGCTGACGCGACCATCTGCCTGGAGGCGCGGTGCGGGTCGGACCCGCACCGCGCCTCCAGTGCGTGGTCACGTCCAGAATCCGACCAGCGTCGCCATCAGAGGCGCGCGATCTCGTCGTCCTGCAGGCCGAAGGCGCGCAGGTACGCGTCGACCGAGCCCCAGCGACGCTCGACGTGGTCGCTGACCGAGGTCATGATCAGATCATCGACTGCGCATCGAGGAGTTCTTGACTGGCAAGAGCTGTGGCGTGGTCAGACTGCAGTTCGACGTGTCCGATCACCGGCTGGTCCCCGGGAGTGAACGCAAGCAGTTGTTGTCACCGCGGCTGAAGCGGATGTCGCTAGGCCGACGGCCGGAACACGTGAGTTACGACTGCGTTCGCGAATTCCTCGAGGAACGCCCGCCCACCCAATCCGGTGTGGGTCATCGGGTCGACGCTGGCGTTCAGCTTGAGGATGAGAGCCGACACAGCCGCATCGTCCATGTCGGTACTGAGTACTGAGTCGATCTCTGCTCGTACATCAGTTGCGGACTGCACAGAAAATCCTTCAAGAGCATCATCGAATGCTTCATAAGCATCACGATAGTCCATCTCCCAGGTGGGGTAGAAAATCGCAGGGAGAAGAGACGAAAGCGCAGGAAAGGTTCGACGAAGTTCTACTGCACCCAGATCTTCGATGTCAGGCATGCATCACACCTCCGGAGGCGTTGGGAATGCGGTCTTGATGAAGAAGCCCTGCGGTGCGGAGGTGTCGCGTCTGAGGATCACTGTGACCGTGTGGCTATCGACGACTACATGAAGGTAGTACCCGCCAATCGGATCCCGGAACGTCGCAGGTTGAACTGTTCCGCGCTGAACCCGTCGACGTGGTCGGCTGCGGACGAGCAGTCGTCCCAGCACCGTCTACTTCAGTCGAACTCGACGCGGAGATCCGAGGCATCCCAGATGTCTTTGATCCTCAAGCCAAGGTCTCGGAACCGTTCGTCCGCGGGGATCGGCAGATCGATTTCTGCCGCCTCACCGGAGCGGCGAGCACGAAAGTCTACGGCGAACTCGTTCGGTTTGTTGATGATGGTCTGGAACGCCGCACCAGCCGTTACCGATGCATGCAGCATTGACCCACCCGGAATCGCTGAAGCCAATGAAAGCGTGAATCCCCGCGCCGGTTCCGCAACGCCGTCGACTTTGTACGGCGACGAAGCGACGAGTCCCGACCATGACCTCTCATCTGCACTATCGACGTTCCGTTCGTGGAACGTCCATATTCCATCGAACACACGCAGCGCAACTTTGATCGCGGCGGAAGTCTCAACCAGACGCGGAGCGATCACGTCCGCAGACTCGGGCCTTGCATCCCAGTCTGCCACGAGGTACCAGTCGGTGACATTGGTCTGCACGCTCACCATCCCTTGAAATCGCGAGGCATCTCGATGTATTCTACCGATACATTCCTCAGTCGTCGAATCGCGTGGGCGAATGCTGCTGCGATATCCGGATCCCGAGTGAATACCCATCCCAACTGCACGTTTGGGTCCTCAAGCGCGGTGAGTTTGGCCATGGCCGACTTGGCCCATCCCTCGATCATCTCTGCCTTCCGGGCCGGCGACAGGCTTTGCAACCACCCGTAGTTGCCCTTCACCTCGGTGCAGTCGGGCACCCATCGACATTGCTGAAGTCATCGAGCTTCAGCGGGTGAGTCGGATGTGCTTGATTCGGCACCTCGTACTCGCGGGTCCGCCCGTCGGGCAGCGATTTGATCTCCTACATCCGGGTCGGGGTTCGCATGATCGACGGCATCGTCGAGAAGTGCGGCAAAGCGCTCGTCCGTCACAATGCAGTCAGGCTCACCGCCTCCGAGTTGATCGATGGCCTCGATTTGCCGACGTCTTTGCTTGACAGTGCTCAGGATCTCGCCGCGGTCCTTGACAGCAGGTTTCTCAAGCGACCAATTCCTGAAGTCGTACCAGGAGGAGTGGTCCCGGAGCGCTTCTCAAGACTTCACGACGTTCGCGATCTCCTGGTCCGCGAGCTGGTCGATGAGCGACAGCAGCACGACGACGTTGCGATGGAACGCTTGGTCGTTGCTGATCGCGTCTCGCGACGGGCCACCCTCGTCCGAATTCAGCTGCGCCGGCTCGTCGACCACACCAGCTGCCGCCGCATCTCGGAGTAAGCGCATCATCTGACTCACCCGTGTCGATGCCAGCAATTCACTGTAAACCGCTTCGGTGATCACATCACGTTCCAGTACGGCATCTCGATCATCGCCGAGCAGCTGGATCGTGTCACGGACCATTTCCCGGACAATCGACCAGTTCGGGCTGCTTCCGAGCGGCTCGAGTCGCGCGTCCCACCTGTCAGAGAAGTGCAGCGGAGATGCGCCGAGACGCTCGATGAGCCATGGTGGTGTCGTAGCCGCAGGCCGCGGATGCATCACCATGTCTTCTCGCAATTCCGAATTCTCCACCGGCAATGAGTCCACGAGCTGTCCATCGATGTCGATCAGCAGTGGCCATCGGGGCTCGTCGTCCCAGGAGAACTCGAACTGGTAAGCACCACTTGAATCGAGGCGCAGCCGCCCTGTGAACCAGGCACCCTGTTCTGGTTCGGCCATGACTTCGCGCAGACGACTCCACGCCTCGAATTCCGCGAGGTCAGCGGGAGGGGTGTGAATGACTGCAACGCCAGTGTCGACGGCCCGCTCGATCCGCGCGGTCACGCCGAGACTGACGAAGACACTCGTCGAACGTTGCCACCCTGATCCCAGCCGGTCGAACGTGAGGATCGCGAGCGCATTCTGTTGGTCGATGACGTCAGATACAGAACTCAATCGGCGAGGCCTCCGGCCCTTGTTGCCGCCTCATGCGAGACGTGGTTCGTGACGCGGACTTGATGCAGGTGCTCGACACCGTCCCGTCCCCAGTGGATCAAGAATATCGACCCACGATCAGCGCGACCAACATGCTGTATCTCCAGGCTCAGGTACACCGAGGTGTTCGGATCTTCCCGCCGATGATCATGCGCTGCTACCGGAATCGAGGATATTCCGGATTTCGGATCGGATTGTGATCGCGGAAGCCTCCGAGAAGCCTTCGAGTGCGTCCCGCAGAGGGGCAGGCGCATCGTCGTAGTTCATCCCCACGACGGGTAGAACGCTGCTGTGAGCAGACCGCCCAGCGACGAGGATGTGCGACGGAGAGTCGCCGCATTCCAGGCACGTGGGTCCGGGGTGATCATCGCCCGCGGCTCGCCGGCCGTTGTCCCTCGAAACACGATCTGCCGAATGGTCTGGCCACCGCTACGCGCCGTCATGCGAGTCCACGACTGCGATCAAGAAGAGATGATGAGGCCGCCGGCATCCTCGATGACATCGGCGGTCGCCACGATGCTCGCCACTGTTGTCACCAAGTCGTCGGAGTCGTCATCGATCATGAGCCACGTGCCCCCGTCCGCGACCGTCGTCTTGGCTGCCGTCGGCAGGTCGATCGCGGATAAAACGGGACTGTGGTCTCCGCGGAAGAAGTTGGTCAGACCGATGAGGGTTGCAAATCGTTTCTGACTCCGGTTGGCGTCGCGCACGGAGACCTGCGCGAGATCGGCGTGCCAGAGTTCGACGAGTCTCCGGACGACTTCGGCCTGATGCTTACCGAAGGAGTCCCGGAGGTCTACTGACGCTCCTGGTTCGAGCGCCCGAAGTGACACTGCAACTTCGTTCACGATGTGCCGAGTCACCGACGCGCCGACATGCAGTCGCAAGGAGGCCCCGACACCCTCGCTCGGCATGCTCACCAACGTCACACCGTAACCGTCTTGAGGAAATGGCTGACCATCATGGTTACGCGCAACTCCTCGTTCGATGAGGAGCTCGACATCGGAGTCGGCGAGCTCGTCGACACGCGAGCCGTCCGCGTCTTGGGAGGAGGGGTCGAGGAGGGTCCAAGGGCCAGCGAATGGCGGTCCGCAGAGCGCCAACACCTTCAATGACTCTCGCAACGCCGCAATCACCCCAGTTGCGTCGAACGACCGGGTTCCCCACTGGACCCGGATCGAAGGCTGCTGCGTGGTCCAGATCGAGGTCAATTCTTTCCGTCCGTCGTCATGGCATCGACCGAATGATCACATCGACGTCGAGCCGTTGGTCGACGAGCGTGTCATCGAGGAGTTCGCCGAAGCGTCTGTCCGTCACGATGTATTCTAGTCGGCCGCCACCGACGTCCTCGATCGCTTGAAGCTGCCGGCGGATGTTCGACACCACCTTGTCGATCTCAGCGCCGTCCTTCGCGAACAACTGCTCGGGCGTCCACTTCTTGAACGTGTACCAGAACGAGTGATCGCCCTTCGTGTCCATGAAGACGCGTTCACCGGCCTCCACTCGGAAGCCGTCCAGGGCTACCTTTCTCCCGTCATCGGTCCGGATCACGAGTTCCGGCACAGTTCCGTCACCTGGTTGGTGAATCCCGGTGAAGTACTGCTGCTCGGCCATTCCGGGCTTGTTGCGCTTCAGCAGCTCCCACGTCGCAGTCGCGTGATCAGACTGGAGTTCCACGCGTCCGATGACCGGCTGGTCCCCCGGAGCGATCGCCGTGTGGGGGTCACGAGCAGGCGGCGCGGCTGGTTCGACCACCTGATCACCGTGTCCACCCCTGTGTGTCCCCGACGGCTCAACGTGATCCGCCACCGAGTGCAACCAGTGCCCACCCGAACCCGGGTTTCCCACCTCGATGTGCGGCCGTCCGAGCCCCACCCCGAACCCGTCCGGCGTCGCCATGGCGTGCTCGACGCTGACCTTCACGGTCGGGATCTTGTCCCCGAGCCCCCGGAGCGCATCCGCGAACCCGCCACGCCCGCGCGCCAGCAGGTCCGAGACCCCCGACAACGCCTTGCCCGGCAGGCTCGACAGCGCATCCCCGACCCGCACGATCGTGGTGCCGGCGGCAGCGACCTTGGACCCGATGAGCGCGAGCTTGCTGCCGTCGGCCCCGAGCACCGCGAGCCGCGACCCGAGCGCCGCGATCTTCGCGCCCGCGCCGATCTCGCCCGCGCCGGGGATGAACAGCGTGCCGATGTTGAACGCGGCACCACCGGCGGCGTGTGCGGGGTCGTCCCGCCAGTCCTCTGGCGACCCGACGAAGCCCTCGACGAGGGTCTTCTGCTGGTCCATGATGTTCCGCGCGGTGTCGCCGACGACATCCGGCAGGACGCCCTTGGGGAGCGCCGCGGCGATCAGCAGCGGCGGGCTGCCCAACAGGACGATCAGTCCGAGGGACTCCGCGAAGCCCTTCCAGGACTGCGCCGCCCAGTCGCCGTCGCCCCACTCGCCGGTCTGCGAGTTGTACCCGATCAGTCCGCCGAGTCCCTCGACCGTGCCCTTCGCGGCGTCGTACACGCCGGAGTCGAACGATTCCTGGCACGACTGGTCACCGCGCCCGGTGCTCCCCCACGGCATCGGTTCGTTCGCCTTGACGGCCGCCGTGTAGTCGACGGCCTGCACCGGGGCCAGGCACATGTCGGTGCGCAGCCCGTTGATCGCGTTGACACACTCGGCGGAAGCCGCGGAGAGCTTGGTCTCCTGCTCGGCGACCTTGGTGAGCAGCTCGTTGTTCTCGTCGACGTACGGCGTGTACTGGTCCCACGGCAGGTGCACGTCGTCGAGCACCTCGCCGAAGTTCTGGACGAGCCCGACGATGCCCTGGTTGGCCGGGTGCTCCGGGTCCCACGGGCCGACGGTCTTGCCCTTCAGCGCCTTCTCGACGAACTTCTCGGCCTCGGCCTTCAGCTCGACGAGCCGCTTCGCGATGGGCGCGACCGCCGTCGCGTAGTCGCCGATGAACGTCGACGCCTTCTGCAGGGTCGCGGCGAGTGCGGCGGTGTCGGTCTCGACGCCGTCCATGACCGCGAGCAGTTCGGTGGAGTCCGGCGTGGTGTAGCTGCTGCCGAGCTTCGCCCAGGCGGTCTTCACCTCGCCGCCGCGCGTCTCGACGTCGGTGGCCGACGTCGAGAACGCCGTGCCGGCGGTCTCGACCTTCGCCGCGTCGATGTTCGCGCCGGGGATCGCGTCCGGGTCGATCAGGCCGTCGGCGCGGCACTGGCCGCTCACTGGTCACCACCCAGGTCGAAGGCCGACAAATCACCGGTGCTGGAGGCCCGGATCGCGTTTGCCTGCGCCGTCGCGGCCATCTCCTCGTCACCGTGGTAGTAGGCGAGGGTCGCGGTGGCAGCGCCGGCCAGACCGGCGGTGATGTGGTTGCCCACGCGGGTCAGGAGGGCCGAGTGGCTCTCGATGAGTGCCGCGACGGCGCCGGCAACCGCCTGGTCGTCGCCGACGGCGGTCGTGAGCGCCGCGTGCGCGTCGGCGAGACCGTCGAACGCGGTCGAGAGGTTCGTCGCCGCGGTCTCGGTGTCGGTGAGCGTCGTCTGCACGCCCGCGGGCTCGATCTGCCAGCCGTTCCCCATGGCTCCCCCTGGTCGTCGTCCCGCTCGGTCAGAGCGATCGCGTGGTCAGTGCACGGCTCGGGACGCAGCCGTTCCCCCGGCGGCGTCCGCGATGCTGTGCACGATCCGCTCGGCCGTCCCCCGGAACGGGGGTTGCGCGGCCGTGTGGATCTCGGTCCACCATAGCCGATCACCCGCCACCGACAAGGGTCCGGCGAGCAGCCGCTCCGCGTCGGTGACGCTGTCGAGCCGGCGGGACTGGAAGAGCGTGAGGAGCACCACTCCGTCGTCCGACACGAGCTGTAGCGCATCGCCCAGCCAGAGCTGGCGGATGCCGAGCGTCGGGTCGACCGCAGCAGCCCCGGTCAGCACGGCAGCGGCATCCACGTGCTCGGCGCTGAGGATCGTCCACTCGGCGCTCATCGGTCCGCCCCGAACCCGAGCAGTTCGACGGCACGGGGGCCGAGCACGGTGCCGAGCTCGGCGAGCCCCCGCCAGCGGGCCTCCACCTCGGCGCCCCCGGTCAGCCCTGCGGTCGGCGGCGAGAAGTCGAGCAGCAGCGACGGCACGCGCGGCGTCCCGACCGGCATGGCACCCACCGGCAACGAACCGGTGTCGACGCCGAGGTCCCGCACGGCGGCGGCACCGACGACCGCTCCGAGGGGGACGGGCATGCCGCGCTGCCGAGCGGCGAGGGTCGCGTCTGCGTGCCCGCCCGACCGCCACGCCGTCGCGAGCAGCACTCGCTGTCGACGCGCGAGGTCGGCCAGGACGTCGACGATCGGACCCTCCACCGGAGGCGAGTCGTTCCCGGGGACCGGCACCGTGCCTCCCGGCCGTGGCAGTGCCAACCGTGTCTCCTCGGTGACGCCGGTGGCGGACCGTTCGATCCGGAGCTGCACCGCCGCGACGCCGCCGTCGACCGGGGCGACGGCGACGAGCCGGGTCGGACGGGGCGCGCGCCCACGGGCGAAGTCCGTGACGGCGTCGACGCGCCACGCGAGCGTGGCCGGCTCGACCGTGCCCCAGGCGGTGGGCACGCTGCCGGCGATTCCCTCGAGCAGGAGCTCGGCGGTGCGGCCGATGCCGGCCTGCCCGGTGGCGGGGTGGTGGACGGACACGATCAGCTCGACCCACGGGACCTCGTCGGCACCGAGCCGGGTGGTGCGCGGCGAGGACTGCGGAGCGAGCATCGCGGTCGCGACGTCGTCGACGACCTCGGCGGAGCCGGCGGCGCGGTAGCGGTCGCCCTCGCGGACGACCCACGCGCTGCTCGTCCGCCGGAGCATCGCGAGCATCGCCGGGGTGACGCGGCTGGTGGGCGGCGTGAGCAGCACGCACGCGACGTCGGCGGCCCGTGTCTCGAGCACCAGGCCCATGCGGGCGGACGACAGCGACACGACCGCGGCATCGGTCTCGGAGACGACGAAGCCGGGCCCGACGGCGTCGACGAGCGGGTGCGCGAGGGTGACGTCGTCCACGCCGGAACCCTACCGGTCGGGCGCGGCCCGGCACACGACGACGGGCCCCGCGCTGCTGTGTGCGCGGGGCCCGTCGTCGTGCGGTGCTGGAGCGTGTCTAGCGGACGCTGACCGGGCTGTCGTCGGTCTGCTCGTAGAGGACGTAGCCCTCTTCGCCGTGGACGGCGGTGTCGATGCCGGCGACCTCGTCCTCGGTCTTGACGCGGAAGCCCATCGTCTTCTCGATCGCGAACCCGATGACCAGGGCGAGCACGAACGAGTAGACGCCGACGGCGAGGGCTGCTGCGGCCTGCTTGCCGAGCTGCTCGAACGAGCCGGAGTAGATCAGGCCGGTGTCGTTGGCGAAGAAGCCGAGGAACAGCGTGCCGAAGATGCCGCCGACCAGGTGGACGCCGACCACGTCGAGCGAGTCGTCGAAGCCCAGGCGGTACTTCCAGTCGATCGCGAAGCAGCAGACGATGCCGGCGAGGAACCCGAGCAGGATGCCCCAACCCGGGGTCAGCGCGGCACATGCCGGGGTGATCGCGACGAGGCCGGTGACGGCTCCCGAAGCGGCACCGACGGACGTGGCCTTGCCGTCCTTGAGCTTCTCGATGAGCAGCCAGCCGAGGATGGCGGCGGCCGGGGCGGCGAGGGTGTTCACCCAGGCGATCGCGGCGATGCCGTCAGCAGCACCCTCGGAGCCGGCGTTGAAGCCGAACCAGCCGAACCACAGGATGGCGGCACCGAGCAGGACGAAGGGCGGGTTGTGCGGCTTGTGCGCGCCCTTGGCGAAGCCGACGCGCTTGCCGAGCACGATCGCCAGGGCGAGCCCTGCGGCACCGGCGTTGATGTGGACCGCGGTGCCACCGGCGAAGTCGATGACGCCCCACGTGGCGGCCCAACCGGAGGTCAGGTTGAAGACCCACGAGGCGACCGGGAAGTAGACGACCGTGACCCAGACGCCGGCGAAGACCATCCACGCGCCGAACTTGGCACGGTCGGCGATGGCGCCGGAGATGAGCGCGACGGTGATGATCGCGAACGTCGCCTGGAACCCGACGAAGGCCATCGACGGGTACGCCGCCTGGATGTTCGAGGACTGCGCCTCCTCGAAGGCCTGGCCGAGGCCGATCTGGTTCCAGTCGATGCTGAAGAACCCGACCACGCCGGAGACCGCCGTGCCGTCGCCGTGGTTGGCGAAGGCGATCGCGTAGCCGTAGACCACCCAGAGCACGCTCACGAGCGCGATCGCACCGAACGACATCATCATCATGGAGATGACGGACTTGGCCTTCACCAAGCCGCCGTAGAAGAAGGCCAGGCCGGGTGTCATGAACAACACCAGCGCAGCCATCACCAACACGAACGTCGTGTTGCCCTGATCAAGCATCTGCTCACCTCTCGATTGCACGAGCGGCTCTTGGACCGCCTCGGGTGTCACAGAGTCTGGCGAGGCGAGGTTTCACGAGGGAGCACGAACTGTTTCGCGGATGTAACGCGACCGCGCCGTTTGTAAACGTCGTGTTTCCGCCGGCCCGATGTCCCCTGCGCGAGGGGCAGGAGACCGCCGTGGACAGATCGGTCTGACGGCGAGGGACGCTCAGGCGCGGGTGAGCGCCACCACGCGGGACGCCGCGCGCAGGTACTTCTTGCGGTAACCGCCCTCGAGCATCACGTCGGGGTACACCTGGTCGAGCGGGGTACCCGAGGCGACGATGCGCACCTGCGCGTCGTACAACCGGTCCACCAGGGCGACCCAGCGCAGCGCGTCGGTCTGGTCGGTGAACGCCCGGACGTCGGTGAGCCCGACGGCGTCGAGGTCCTCGACCAGCGCGACGTACTTCGACGGGTGCACGGAACCCAGGTGCGCGACCACCGCGCCGAAGTCGTCGAGCGTCACGGTGCCGGACGGCAGCGCGGCGGGCACGTCGGACACCACCTGCGCCGACTCGTCCACGGCCCGTCGGCGGTAGTCCAGGCCGTCGATGCGCATGGTGTCGAACCGGTCCGACATCGCCTGGATCTCGCGCAGGAAGTCCTGCGCGGCGAAGCGTCCCTCGCCCAGGGCTCCCGGGGGCGTGTTCGACGTCGCGGCGAAGCGGGTGCCGGTCTCGGTCAGTTCCTTGATGAGCCGGGTCATCACCATCGTGTCGCCCGGGTCGTCGAGCTCGAACTCGTCGATGCACACCAGTGCGGTGCCGCGGAGCAGGTCGACCGTCCCCTGGAACCCCAGGGCGCCCACGAGCGCGGTGTACTCGATGAAGGTGCCGAACGTCTTCCGCCCGGTGGCCGCGTGGTAAGCGGCTGCGAGCAGGTGGGTCTTGCCGACACCGAACCCGCCGTCCAGGTACACGCCGGACTTCGCCGCGGGCTCCGCCGACTGCTTCCGGCGCCCGAACAGCCCGCGCCGAGGGGCCTCCGCGGGACCGGCGGCCACGAACGCGGCGACGGCATCGCGGACCGAGGCCTGCGAGTCGTAGTCCGGGTCCGGCCGGTACGAGTCGAACGACGCGTCCGTGAACTGGGGCGGTGGCACGAGCGCCGCGGCCATCTGCCGCGGGGTCACCTGGGGATCACGGTCGACGAGGTGAGCGGGCAATCGGGGAACCCTTCCGGGAAGCATGTCGTGGGGTGTCACGTTGCGTCAGGGGCACGGTACGTCCGCGTACCGTTGCCCACAGGCACCGACGCCCGATCCTAGTCCGGCGCCAGCAGCACGCTCCCCAGCACCACGCTCCCCCGCACCCCCTGGAGGTACCCCCGATGACCGCACCGGTCGACCCGTCCGAGAAGTTCGCCGCCTACGCGCACCCGGAGCGCCTCGTCTCCACCGAGTGGCTGCAGGAGCAACTCGACGCCGGGGCCGGCGCCCCCGACCTGGTGGTCGTCGAGTCCGACGAGGACGTCCTGCTCTACGAGACGGGGCACATCCCGGGCGCCGTGAAGATCGACTGGCACACCGACCTCAACGACCCGGTGCAGCGCGACTACATCGACGGTGCCGCCTTCGCCGAGCTCCTCGGCGGCAAGGGCATCGGCCGCGACACCACCGTCGTGATCTACGGCGACAAGAACAACTGGTGGGCGGCGTACGCCCTCTGGGTGTTCACCCTGTTCGGCCACGAGGACGTCCGCCTGCTCGACGGCGGTCGCGGCAAGTGGATCGCCGAGGACCGCGCCCTGACCACCGACGAGACCCCGGTCACGCCCGTCGAGTACCCCGTCGTCGAGCGCCACGACGAGCCCGTCCGCGCCTTCAAGGACGACGTCCTCGCGCACCTCGGCAAGCCGCTCATCGACGTCCGCAGCGCCCCGGAGTACAGCGGGGAGCGCACGACGGCGCCCGACTACCCGGAAGAGGGTGCGCTGCGCGGCGGCCACGTCCCCACCGCCGTGAACATCCCCTGGGCGACGGCCGCAGCCCCCGACGGCACCTTCAAGTCACGCGACGAGCTCGACGCCGTCTACCGTGACGGCGCCGGCATCGGTGACGCCGACCAGGTCATCGCCTACTGCCGCATCGGTGAGCGCTCGAGCCACACCTGGTTCGTCCTGCAGCACCTGCTCGGCTACGACAACGTCCGCAACTACGACGGCTCGTGGACCGAGTGGGGCAGCGCCGTCCGCGTCCCCATCGTGCAGGGATCCGAGCCGGGTACTGTTCCGAACCGATGAACGACAGCACCGACGCACCACTCCCCGCCACCCTCGCCGAGATCCGCGACGACTTCCTCGCCCTGGGCCAGAAGGACCGCCTGCAGCTCCTGCTCGAGTTCTCGAACGAGCTGCCTGCGCTGCCCGAACGCCTGCAGGGGCACGAGGACGAGCTCGAACGCGTCGAGGAGTGCCAGTCCCCCGTCTTCATCACCGTGACGGTGGGCGAGGACGGCGACGCCCCGGACGTGGTCCGGATGCACGCCACCGCCCCGCGCGAGGCGCCGACCACCCGCGGCTTCGCCTCGATCCTGGCGCAGGGACTGTCCGGCCTGACCGTCGAGCAGGTGCTCGCCGTCCCGACGGACTACCCGCTGACCATCGGTCTGTCCGAGGCGGTCAGCCCGCTGCGGATCCGCGGCATGGTGGGCATGCTCGGACGCGTCCAGCGTCAGGTGCAGGCGGCGGTCGCGTAGACGCGACCCGTTGACGGACAGGAGGCGCGGTGCCAGCTGGCACCGCGCCTCCCGTCCGTTGCTCGTTTCCGATGCATGCGGTCCTCTGGCATTTCAGTCGCTGGCCGTGACAGGATGGGCCGGTCAGCACCATGGGGGGAATTGACGATGGCGAAGATCCACGGGAACGATCCGACCGGCTACTCGTACAGCGCGGCGGACACGCTCAAATCGGCGTCGACGGCGCTCGCGTCGTCGATCGGCGGCCAGTCCGGATCGCGGTCGGCGTCGGTGACGACCGCGAGTGCGGAGTTCCGGGGGTACTTCTCCGAGGTCTTCGCGGACAACGCCGACATCGGCGCACGCAGCGCGACGAAGCTCGTCGAGTCGTTGCAGAGCCTGTCGGGCTTCGTGCAGGAACTCCGCGACGCCGCGAAGGACGAGGACGACCGGCGGAAGCAGGCGAAGGCGTGGGACGCCCGCAAGCGAGAACGCGAAGAGAACTTCTTCGTCGGCGCCGGACACGAGATCTCGACGTGGTTCGGCGGCGGTGACGACCCGAAGCCGCCGGAACCGGAACCGGAGCCGCGTCTGCAGGCGGACGAGGTCAGCGTCAAGGGGCGGGAGATCCCCGCGGGTGGTGGGACCAGCGGTGGGACGTCGTCGGCCGTCCCCGAGGACCTCCGCTCCTTCGAGGCGAACACCCGCACGCTCGACTCCGACCTGTCGGGCGCCGTCTCCACGTTCCGCAACGCCCTGAGCGACTACGAGGCAGAGTGCAACCCCTGCTGGGGCACGCTGAACGCCCAGTCGCTCCTCACCGCCGTCAACGACTGGCTCACCGCGAACGGGCAGGACGCCGACTGGGCGGGCACCGTCGCCGCGCAGTTCGAGGCCGCCGGTGGTGGTGCCGGGCCCGCGACGCTGTCGGACGCGGCGATCGCGGCGGCCCTGTCCGCGGCGGGGATTGACGCCGGACGTGACGACTTCACCATCGGACCGTTCTCGGCGATGGGGACGCCCCCGACGAACGGGTTCGCCGACGATCCCGTCAACACCGCCACGGGCAACTTCCTCGAGCCCGAGACCGACCTGTCGTTCGCCGGGCAGGGGGCGTCGCTCCGGCTCACCCGGATGTACAACTCGCTCGACGGCCGTTCCGGGGTGTTCGGGCTCGGGTGGTCCTCGATCCTCGACACCCGGCTCGAGGTCAGCGACAAGGCCGCCTCGGTCGTGCTGGACGACGGCCGGCAGGTCGACTTCCCGCGGCAGGGGGACGGGTGGAGCCGCGGCGTCGGCGAGGACCTGTGGCTCCGGGCCGAGCGAGACTCGCTGGTCGTCCAGGACAACGCCGGGGGTCGCTGGACGTTCACGCCGTCCGGACTGTGGCTGAGCAGCGGTCGCGGACCGGGTACCGAGGTGACGGTGCGCCGCGACGAGCAGGACCGGGTCACGCGGCTCGCGCACGTGTTCGGTCGCTTCATCGACATCGAGTACACCGGCGATCGGGTCGCGTCGGCGACGGCGTCGGACGGCCGACGCGTCGAATACCACTACGACGATGCTCGTCGACTCGTCCGTGCGACGGACGCCGTCGGCAGCCGTCGGTACCGCTGGAACGACGACGGGCTGATCGACCGCGTGACCGCTGCCACGGGTGTGGTCGAGTGCGAGAACACCTACGACGACCGCGGACGGGTCCTGGAGCAGCGCACGCCGTTCGGGCGACGCGTCCGGTTCGCGTACCTGCCGGGGCGCGTCACCTCGGTCTCCGACGTCGACGGGGACCACACGAACACGTGGATCGCCGACCGGAAGGGCCGGGTCGTCGGGATCATCGACACCGACGGGCGGCGTCAGTCGATGTCGTACGACCCGCACGGCAACCTCGTCTCGGTCACCGAGCGCGATGGTCAGGTGACCGTCCACGGGTACGACGAGCGGGGACGGCGCGTCCGGACCGTGACGCCGGAGGGTGCCGATCTGACCTTCGGGTACGACGAGCAGGACCGACTGACCACGGTGGTCACCGCGAACGGCGGGCTCGTCGAGTACGAGTACGCGGGCCTCGACCGGAATCCCGCCGTCATCACGGATCCCGTCGGCGGTCGAACCGTGCTCGAGTGGCGGGACGGCCTGCTCGTCCGGACGACCGATCCGACGGGCGTCGCCGTCACGTTCCACCACGACGCATCGGGCGAGCTCGTCGGAGTCGAGAACGCCGTGGGTGACACCGCACGTCTGATTCGCGACGCCGGAGGTCGGATCGTCGAGGCCGTCACGCCACTCGGCAGCCGGACCCGGTACCGCTACGACGCCGCCGGACTGCTCACCGCACGCGAGGACCCGGACGGCGGACTGTGGCGGCTCGAGCACGGCGACGGCGGTCGGGTCACCGCGATGATCGACCCCACCGGCGCGCGCACAGAGATCACGTACGGCCCGCACGGCGAGGTCGTGTCGACCACGGACCCGGTCGGTCGCGTCGTCACGAAGGACTTCGACGCGTTCGGCAACGTGTCGACGATGACCCTGCCCGACGGTGCCGAGTGGGCGTTCGTGCACGACGCGCTCTCCCGGCTCGAAGCCGTGGTCGACCCGGCCGGTGGCACCTGGACACGCGAGTACGACGCGGTCGGAGCCCTCGGTGCGACGGTCGACCCGACCGGTGTCCGAACCGAGGTGGGGCGCTCGCGCGCTGACGGCGTCTCCACGGTCCGCGACGCCTTCGACGCCGTGTCCGTCACGACCGACGAGTTCGGGCGCCCGACCCGGCTCGAGCACACAGACGCCTCCGCCGAACTCACGACGTACGACGCCTGCGGCCGACCGGTCGAACTCGTCGACGCGGACGGTGGACTCACCAGGATCGAGCGTGACCTGGCCGGACGAGTCGTCGGTGTGACCACTCCGGCGGGCCGCACCACCCGGTACGAGTACGACGCGTGCGGCCGCCCGGTCAGCGCGATCGACCCCGCCGGCGCACGCACCACGCTGACCTACGACGCCGATTCACGGGTCGTCGCGCGCACCCTGCCGACCGGCGAGGTCGCCCGGACCGAGTACGACCGACAGGGTCGGGTCGTCCATGCAGACGTGCCCGGGGTCGGCACCGCCCGGTACCGGTACGACCGCGTGGGCCGGGTCGTGTCGGCGCGCGACACCCGTTTCGGCCAGCGGACCTTCCGCTACGACGCCGCCGGACAACTCATCGCCGCGGTGAACGGGCTCGGCGGCACCACCCGGTACGAGTACGACCAGCGTGGGCGCCTCGTCCGCAGCATCGATCCGCTGGGTGGGGTGACTTTCCGCACGTACACGCAGCTCGACAAGGTGGCCTCGTCCACCGATCAGCTCGGTCGCACGACGACGGCGACCTACGACGCGGCCGGGCGCCAGCTCACCCAGACGGACCCGGACGGCAGCGTCCTGCGGTGGGAGTACGACGCGGCCGGGCGTGAATCCGCGCAGTACGCCGGTGACCGGTTGATCGGCCGCATCGACCGCGATGCGCGTGCTCGCACGGTGACGATCACCGACGAGACCCGTCCCGACTCCCCCGCCACCCACGTCCTCGAGTTCAGCCGACTGGGCCGGCTCGTCCGCCGTGCCACCGGCGCGCGCGAGACCAGGTGGACCCACGATGCCGACGGACTCCGCACCTCGGTGCAGTCCCCTGACGGGTCCACGACCCGGTACGAGCACGACGCCACCGGACGGGTCGTCCGCGTCGACCACTCGGCCTTCGGCGAGGTCCGGTACGAGCACGACGCGGCGGGGCGGCTCCTGCAGGCCCGCGCCGGCGATCAGCTGCAGACCTGGGAGTACGCGAACGGACACGTCGTCCGGCACGCGCGCATCGACTCTGACGGCACGCACGCCAGCACGATCGAACGCGACGCCGACGGGCGCATCACCCGGGTCGACGGACCCGGCGGGAGCACCACCTACGAGCACGACGATGCCGCGCAGCTGGTGGCGTCCGTCCAGGACGCCCGTCGCACGGACTGGGTCTACGACGTCGCTGGTCGTCTGGCCGAGGAACGGACGGACTCCGGGGCCCGGCGGTTCACGTACGACGCCGCCGGACAGCTGACCAGGGTCGACGCTCCGGACGGGGCGCCCGAGGCGGAGTACGCCTACGACGGCGCAGGTCGACGGGTGCAGGCGCTCCGAGCCGACGGCGTGACGACCACGTACGGCTGGACCCCGCAGGGTCACCTCACCGGGGTGGCGGAGACCACCGCGGCAGGCAGCACCACGACCGACCTCCACGTCGACGCCCTCGGCGAACTCGCCGAGGTCGACGGCGTCCCGATCGACTGGGACACCGCCGCGTTCGCGCCGACCGTCCTCGCAGTCGGTGACTCACCGGTCGTCCGCGCTCCCGGCGGCCTGACCGGGGTGGACGACGGTTGGATCACCAGCGGTCGGCGCACCACGAGGGCAGCCGACGACGCCGACCCGTGGCAGACGCTCGCCGATCTAGAAGGTTCGGCGCTGCCGGGCGGCATCGCGCTCGGCGCAGACGGTTCGCTGCAGGTCGCCGGCCTGGAGTGGATGGGCGCCCGCGCCTACGACTCGTCGTCGCGCGGCTTCCTGTCCGTCGACCCGATCAGCGCGCCCGCCGGAGCAGCCTGGGCCGGCAACCCGTACTCGTTCGCCGGCAACGATCCGCTGCACGCCATCGATCCGCTCGGTCTCGCGCCCGTCACCGACGCCGAGCTCGAGGCCTACGCGGCGGCGCAGCAGGGGCCGCTCGCACGTGCCGCAGCCGCGACCGGTGACTGGTTCGCGGACAACTGGGAGTACGTCGCCGGCGGTGCCATGGTCGTCGCGGGCGGGGTGCTCGTCGCCACCGGCGTCGGCGGTCCGGTCGGCATGATGCTCATCAGCGCCGGTGCCGACACGATCATCCAGAAGGCCACGACCGGCGAGGTGAACTGGGGCCAGGTCGCCGTCAGCGGGGCATTCGGTGCGGTCGGCGGTGGTGCCGGTGCCCTGATCGGGAAGCACCTGCTGGGCAACGCCGCAGAGGGCGCGGTCGAGAACGTCGTGAACTACGCCGTGAGCGGCCAGCCGGTGACCCCCGGTGGCCTGCTCCGGAACGCTGCCGAGGGTGCCGCGACGTCGGCGGCCACCGGCGGCACGATGTCGAAGGTCCACCTGCCGACGTCCGTGGCGAAGCTCGGCGACGAGACGCCGGTACCACCGGGCATCATCTACCGGCGCACGGACATCACCGACGGCCTGAAGCCCTACATCGGACAGACCAAGAGTGAAGACCACTTCCTCCTGCGCCAGGCCGCTCACGCACGAGAACACCCGGATGCGGCGTTCAGATTTGAGAGGATCGACAGGGGGCACCCAGGAGTCGACCTGGACCGTCGAGAAGAGTTCCACATTCGCAACGAAGGCGGACCCACGAACAAGGGCAACCCGGATGGCGGCCTGTCCAACAAGCGCCACCAGATGAGCGACAAGCGTTACGACGCGGCAGGAGGAAGCCCGTATTGAGTACGAAACAGCAGGTCTACAGGGTCTCGATCGGCGACATCTTCACAGTGCCCCTCGGCGACGGCAGGGCTGCCCTCGGACAAGTGATCGGCAAGTACAAGAGTTCGTTCTACGTCGTCGTCTTCGATCTGGTCGTTCCTGAAGATGCAGTTCAGAGCCTCGACCTCAGCGAGGTGGCCGCAACTCCGCCACTCCTGGCCCGGATGACGTTCGACGCCCGATTCCGACCGGGGATGTGGCAGATAGTGGGCAACCGCGCTCCGGATCAGGCACGTTTCCTGCCCGCCTACAGCTTCGGATCAGACGACTACGACGGAGTCCGGGTGACGAACTTCGACGGAACGAGAATGCGCCGGGCAACGGGACAGGAGGCTACCCAGGTCCCGCGGCTCACGATCGATTCCCCGATCGTCCTCGAGAAGGCGGTTCGTGCTCACTTCGGTCTGGAACCGTGGCTCCCGGCCTACGACGAAGTTCGATATCGTCCAACTCCTACGTCGTCCGAATTGTTCGGCGACTAGCAGTCCGTGAACGACGATCCTGAATCAACCAGGGAGATCATGATCTGGATGAGGAAGAGGAACGTCGACCGTCTTGAACTTCCGGGGTTCACAGATGCGACGCGGAATGAACTCCGCCGGCCCTCTGTCGTCGGCTCCGCGCAGATTTCGGACGAGTGAACGATCGTGACCCGTGACACGGCAGACCCCACCGGGGGCGCGATGACCGTCGAGCGCGCGGGCACGCTCGACCTCATAGGCGTCGACTTCCGGCTTGAGCTGGGGTTCGGCAACGGCTACCGCGTCCAGCTCGAATCCGAGTGCACCGTCACCGACCGGTCCGGAAGCACCGCGGTCGTCGATCCCGACCGCAAGGACTCACTGCTCCCGGTCCTGCGGCTGTTCGGTGCCGAGCTCGTTCGGAGTTCGACCGAGAACGGCGTACTGACGCTGATCTTCGACGGCGGGGACACCCTCGTCGCCGGTACCGATGCCGAGTTCGAGTCCTGGCAGGTCTCCGGGCCGAAGGGTCGCCCGGCCCGCACCGAGCCGCCGACCGGAAGCACGAGCACGGGCACGGAAGGAGATCGAGGATGAGCGGCGTTCCGCGCCAGCCCTTCGCGCTGGGCATCGCCGGCGACACCGTCGACCTCATCAGCATCGGACCAGACGTGACGATCCGCTTCTCGAGCGGTGCGTCGCTCCGGTTCGAGACCGACTTCGCGCTGACAGGCTCTGACGGGGAGCACGCGTTCCTCGATCCCGGCGACAAACCGTCCCTGCTCGACCTCCTTGCCCTGCACAACAAGGTCGTCTCGGACGGTGCAGTCACGGGCGCGCGGATCGCCATCCGGTTCGCCTCGGGTGAGTTGCTCGAGGGCTGGTCGAACCGCCGAGGTCCGTCCTGGCACTACAGCGAACCGGGGCGCGCACGGGTCGACATCGACGTCCTGCCCGACGGCGAGGTCCGGTACCGACAGGGCCCGTCGTCCGCGGAGATCCGACGGTGACGGACGCGCCCCCGGCCATCTCGATCCACCATCTCCGAGCGGTCACCGATGAATCGACCGTGGAGCTCCCGGACCGTGTCGTCGAGGTCCTCGCCACTGTCGGGCCGGACACGGATGTGCTCGTCTCCGACGTGTCCGCACGCTCGTTCGCAGCGGTCATCCGGAGGAGCTATTCGACAAAGCAGCCGAACCTCGTACCGTTCATCGACCCACTCCAAGCCCTCGGGGACGAGCTCGTCCTGATCTGTCAGGTCGAGCACGGCGATGAACTCGTGACGGTCGTGTTGCGCGCGACGGACCGAACGCTCGTGGCAGCCACGGCGATCGACCGTTCCGTCGGGGTCGTCCACATCACCGTCCAGGAGCTGTGCGCGCGCCTCCGCGCATCAGACGCTCCGGGGGCCGAACTGGCGCTCGAGGTGGCATCGCAGTGTCCGACCGAGGAACGGGTCCGCATCTTCGAGCAGGGCGCGCTGGCGACGGCACGGACCTTCCTGACGAAGTACACGATGGCCGCGGAGAAGGGCTTCGACGTCCGCGGACTCGACGGGTTCGCCCGTGCGCTCGTGCCGCTCGGCGACGAGCAGCCGGGGTTCTGCATCGTGCAGGCTGACATCTCGGTCGGAATCACGGCGTTTACGCCCGGCAGGACCGACGTCCTCGCTGCGATGAGCGTCGGCGGCCTCTCGCCCCAGACCGAGACGACCGAGGAGAACGGATGACCACGACAGTGCCGGGCGACCTCGGGATGGTCACCTACCGGATCCCCGCTGCTCGCATTGTGCTGCCCGACCTGGTGCAGTTCTTCTCAGAGCTCGAAACACCAGAGCTCGATTCACCAGAGCTCGTCTGGGTCCTCACGACCCTGTACGCCGTCACGTCCCCTGACAAGCCGGTCCAAGCGCTCCCACTCGAACGCCGCGTCGACGCGGCGGCAGAACCCGGGCTCATGCTGAGCCATGCCGAGGCGATGGAGATCGCTGACAGCATGCGGCAGCTCATCGACGGCGAGTTCCTCGGCTACCTCCCCGGCTCGGACCTGACCGACGAGTCGAACCTGGTCGTCCGGATCGACGCGTTCGACAGTGGCGACTGGACCGTGACGGTCCGACCGCCGCTCACGACGATGAGCGATGCCTTCGACCGGACGCACGGCCCAGCGCAGCCCGGCCGACCGGCGACTCGTCTCGAGGAGTTCGGGCCACGCCAGCAGACGACGAACGGAACGAATGCCGCGCCACCCGCTTCGTGAGCGGAACGGGTCGAGTGCGCGACGGTGACCCGACCATTTCTGCTCACGAAGCGACCGAACCGACGCATCGACGGACGGGAGGCGCGGTGCCAGCTGACACCGCGCCTCCCGTCCGCCCTTCGGTCGCGTCTACCGCGCGCTGGTCGCCCCGCGCCGCTGGACCACCTCGGTCAGCCACGCGAGGATCCGGGCGTCGAACCAGTCGGCGTCGTGGTTCCAGAGCTTGGTGTGCCGGGCCGTGGTCTGGATCTCGAGCCGCACCAGATCGGGCCGCGCGCGGGCCAGGTCGTGCGAGGCCGAGGACGGCACGAACCCGTCGTCGTCGCTGTGCAGCAGCAGGATCGGCACCGTGAGCTCGTCGGAGCGCGTGACCATGTCGAGCTCGCGCAGGTCCACAGGGGCCTGGAGCCCGGCGAGCCGGTGCAGCACCGGCGTGCGGAGCAGGCGCTGCGCGACCTTGCGCACCGGACGCGGCAGTCGCAGGAGCTGGCTCTGCGACTTCAGCACCGCGTGCCAGTCGACCACCGGGGACTCCAGCACCACCCCGTCGACCAGGCCGGCGAAGCGCGAGCGCAGCAGGGTCTGCAGCACGACGGCGCCACCCATCGACCAGCCCATCAGCACGACGCTCTGGGCGTCCTGCGCGGAGAGCCAGCGGAGGACGGAGTCGACGTCCTCCCACTCGGTGCTGCCGAGGCCGTAGCGACCGTCGACGCTCGGCGGGGCGACACCGTCGTTCCGCCACGAGGCGAGTACGACCGAGTACCCGGCGGCGCGGAAGACGGGGACGGCGCGGATCGTCTCGGCGCGCGTGACGCCACGGCCGTGCACCAGGACGGCCCAGGGCGCTGCCGGGTCGTCGGCGCGGACGACCCAGGCGGGCGCCGGGCCGTTCGGGGTGGGGATGTCGACGTCCTCGACGGGCACGTCAAGTTCGCCGGGGGTCAGGTAGAACCAGCCGCCCCAGCGTCCGCGACGGGCGGCGGTGGGGTCGCCGGCGTCGATCGCGATGATGCGCCGCGTGACGGTGGTGTCGGTCGTGCCGAGCACCTCGCCGACGCGCATGTGTCCGGTGCCGCCACCGAACCAGAGTGAGTAGCGGCCCTGCAACTCGGTGTCCGCGGTGCGCTCGATCGTGACGGTCTTCCGGACCGGATCGACGGCGTGGATCGGGACGCGTTCGTTGCGCTTCCGGTCGGGGGTGACGACGGCGCGGGCGACGGCGGCGACGAAGCCACCGATCACGGCCGTCCCCACCGCGGCTGCTGCCAGACCGGCGCCGAGTGCGATCAACCCGGCCGATCGAGCGGTCTCCTGGACGACGTCCTCGGCGGGTCGCGCGGATCGGGACATGGCCCGGAGCCTAGTCTGCATGTGTGTCCGAAACCCGAGAGCCCGACGCCTTCGCGCGGCTCCGCGCGTTCGTGTCCGGCGGCAGCGGCCGTGCCGAGACCACCGTCACCGAGATCCCGTCGCCGACCCGGATCGCACCGTTCTCGATCGCCCTGGCGGCGGACGTGTCCGGTACCGCGCACGGGGTCGAGTCGGACCTGGGCACCGGCCGCTTCATCGCCTTGTACGACCCCGAAGAACCCGAGGGCTGGGGCGGCGGCCCGTTCCGTGTCGTCTCGTTCGCTCAGGCGCCGCTCGAGCCGGAGATCGGCGTCGACGAGTTCGTCGCCGACGTCACCTGGAGCTGGCTCGTCGACGCGCTCGAGTCGCACGGCGCGACGTACGACCACGCCTCGGGCACGGCCACCAAGATCATCTCGCGCGGGTACGGCGACCTCGCCGCACAGGGCGACGGCGCACAGCTGGAACTCCGCGCGTCGTGGACACCACGCGGCGACGACCTCACCGCACACGTCCGGGCCTGGCAGGACATCGTCGCCATGCTCGCCGGTCTGCCTCCCGCTTCGGACGGCGTGACCCTGCTGGCCCCGAGGAGGCTCGCCAAGTGACCGACCCCACTCCCCAGGACGCCGCTGGCGCCGCTGCTGGCTCGGCCGCTCCGGCCGCCGCCGCCAGCCCCGCCTTCGAGGCATCGCACGACGCCGTCAAGGTCATCGACACGCGCGAGGACTACCTCGAGGCGGTCGCCGCCATCGCCGCCGGCCACGGCCCCGTCGCGGTCGACGCCGAGCGCGCCAGCGGTTACCGGTACTCGCAGCGCGCCTACCTGATCCAGGTGTTCCGCCGCGGTGCCGGCGCGTTCCTGTTCGACCCGATCCCGATCGGCGACTTCTCCGAGCTGCAGGCCGCCATCGTCGACGAAGAGTGGCTGTTCCACGCCGCCTCGCAGGACCTGCCGTGCCTGCAGGAGGTCGGCCTCGTCCCGACGCGCATCTTCGACACCGAGCTCGGCGCCCGCATCGCCGGCTTCCCCCGTGTCGGCCTCGGCGCCGTCGTCGAGCAGCTGCTCGGCATCACCCTGGCGAAGGCGCACTCGGCCGCCGACTGGTCGACCCGTCCCCTGCCGCAGTCGTGGCTCGTCTACGCGTCGCTCGACGTCGAGCTGCTGCCCGACCTCCGCGACGCCCTCGCCGAGAAGCTCGACGAGGCCGGCAAGACCCGGATCGCTCAAGAGGAGTTCGACGCGGTCCTGCACCGCGCGCCGAAGCCCGCCCGGGCCGAGCCCTGGCGTCGGCTGTCCGGCATGCACGCGCTCCGTGGTGCGCGAGCACTGGCGATCGCCCGGTCGCTCTGGCTCGCCCGTGACGAGTACGCCCGACAGGCGGACATCGCCCCCGGGCGCACGATCCCCGACTCGGCGGTCGTCGCCGCGGCGGCCGCCGCACCCGAGTCCCGCGCCGAACTCGGTGCGCTGAAGACCTTCACGGGCCGCGCCAGCCGTTCCGAGCTCGACCGTTGGTGGGCCGCCGTCGAGGAGGGCCGCACCACCGAGGACCTCCCCCGCCTGCGCGGTGCCGGCGAGGCGACGCTCCCGCCGCCCCGCGCCTGGGCGGACCGCAACCCGGCCGCCGACCGCCGGTACAAGGCCGCGCGCGCCGCGGTCACGAAGCGTGCCGAGGAACTCGACATCCCACTCGAGAACCTGCTCACGCCGGAGACGCTCCGGCTCGTGTCGTGGGCCCCGCCGTCGCCGCCGTCGACCGAGCTGGTCGGAGCGGCCCTCGCCGAGCACGACGCCCGCCCGTGGCAGGTCGAGGAACTCGCGTCGATCATCGCGTCGGCCTTTGTCGCTGCTGCACAGCGGCCCGCGGCGACGGACGACGACGAGTCGTAGGAACTGCCCAACCGGCATGCGGCCGCCCAGGCTGGGGGCATAGCGTCGGGAGGGTCGCCGGGCGAGGCCCGGCCAGGCCGGAGCGACCTGCGTTCCGGCCCGATCGATGAGGATCTGGGAGGCCCGGATTGCCAAAGGCATCAGACGTCGTGTTCGTGGACGGCGTTCGCACACCGTTCGGACGAGCCGGCGAGAAGGGGGTGTTCTGGAAGACCCGGTCGGACGACCTCGCGGTGCACGCGATGCGCGGACTGCTCGACCGGAACACCTTCGACACCGCAGCGGTGGACGACGTCGCCGTCGCGGCGACCACGCAGCAGGGTGACCAGGGGCTGACGCTCGGGCGCACGGTCGGCATGCTCGCGGGTCTGCCGAAGTCGGTGCCCGGTTACGCGATCGACCGCATGTGCGCCGGTGCCATGACGAGCGTCACGACGCTCGCCGGCGCCATCGCCTTCGGTGCCGCCGACGTCGCGATCGCCGGTGGTGTCGAGCACATGGGCCGGCACCCGATGGGCTTCAACGCCGACCCGAACCCGCGTTTCGTCGCGGAGCGCATGGTCTCGAGCGACGCCCTCGTCATGGGCGCCACCGCCGAGCGTCTGCACGACCGCTTCCCCGCGATCACGAAGGACCGCACGGACGCCTACGCCGTCCAGTCCCAGCAGCGCTACGCCGCCGCTTGGGCGAACGGCAAGCTCCAGCCGGACGTGATCCCGGTCGAGGTCAACAAGGGCGACGGCTGGGACGTCGTCAGCACCGACGAGCCGCCGCGGCCGGGGACGACCCTGGAGGCGCTGGCCGCGTTGAAGACGCCGTTCCGGCCCCACGGACGGGTCACCGCCGGCAACGCCGCCGGTCTGAACGACGGCGCCACCATGAGCCTGCTCGCGTCCGAGGACGGCGCGAAGCAGCACGGACTGTCGACGAAGATGCGCATGGTCTCGTTCGCCTTCGCCGGCGTCGAGCCCGAGGTCATGGGCGTCGGCCCGGTCCCCGCGACCGACAAGGCCCTGTCGAAGGCCGGCCTGTCGATCGACGACATCGGCCTGTTCGAGATCAACGAGGCGTTCGCCGTCCAGGTGCTCGCGTTCCTCGACAACTACGGCATCGCCCAGGACTCCCCGAACGTGAACGCCTGGGGCGGCGCGATCGCCGTCGGCCACCCGCTCGCGTCGAGTGGTGTCCGGCTGATGAACCAGCTCGCCGCACAGTTCGCCGAGCGACCGGACGTCAAGTACGGCATCACCACGATGTGCATCGGGCTCGGCCAGGGCGGCACCGTCATCTGGGAGAACCCGAACCACAGCAAGTCGGCCGAGCGTTCGGCTCGGAAGGGGGCGTGACCATGACCATCGTCGACAACGACCGACTGGCCGAACTCAGCGAGGACGAGGTCGTCACGCACTCGTTCGTCAAGCACGTCACGACGCCCTCGGGTGGCACACTGGCGCTCATCACGCTCGACAACGGCAAGGACTACAAGCGGCCGAACACCCTCGGGCCGCGCACGCTCCGTGAGCTGTCCGGCGTGCTCGACACCCTCAAGACCGAGGCCGCAGCCGGCACGATCCAGGGCGTCGCGATCACCGGCAAGGAGTACTGCTTCGCCGCCGGGGCCGACCTGTCCCAGGCAGCGGCGGTCCCGTCGCGCGAGGCCGCCCATGACCTGGCCGCCCTCGGGCACGCCACGCTCCGCAAGTTCTCCGACCTCGGGGTGCCGTCGTTCGCGTTCGTGAACACCCTGGCGCTCGGGGGTGGGCTCGAGATCGCCCTGCACTGCACCTACCGGGCGTTCTCGTCCGCGGCGCAGGGCATCGGGCTCCCCGAGGTGTTCCTCGGCATCATCCCCGGCTGGGGCGGCGCGACGCTGCTCCCCCGCCTGATCGGCCCGGAGCGCGCGCTCCGCGTCATCGTCGAGAACCCGCTCAAGAACAACCGCCTGATGGACGGTCCGGCCGCGGTCGAGATCGGCATCGGTGACGTGCTCGTCCCGTCCGTCACGTTCCTGCCCTCGGCGGTGGCGTGGGCGGACGGCGTCATCACCGGAACGACCAAGGTGGTGCGGAAGAACGAGCCGGGCATGCTCGAGAAGGCCGCCTGGGGCACCGTCGTCAAGGTCGCCCGCGGCCAGGTCGCGTCGAAGATCGGCACCGTGCCGAAGTCGCCGTTCCGGGCGCTCGACCTCGTCGCCGCCGCCAAGTCGGGTTCGCTCGACGAACGCTTCGCCGACGAGGACGAGGCCCTCGCCGACCTCATCTCGGGCGACCAGTTCGCCGCGTCGATGTACGCCTTCGACCTCGTGCAGAAGCGTGCGAAGAAGCCCGTCGGCGCTCCCGAGGGTGTCGATCCGAAGAAGATCACGAAGGTCGGCGTCCTCGGCGCCGGGCTGATGGCGTCGCAGTTCGCGCTGCTGTTCGCCCGACGCCTGGGCGTCCCCGTCGTCATCACCGACGTCGACCAGTCGCGCGTCGACGCCGGCGTCGAGCGGATCCGCGGCGAGGTCGCGAAGCTGCTCGACAAGGGCCGGATCTCCCCCGACGACGCGAACCGCATCACCGCGCTCGTCAGCGGGTCGGTGTCCTACGACGCCTTCGCCGACGCTGACTGGGTGATCGAGGCGGTCTTCGAGGAGATGACCGTCAAGCAGGAGGTCTTCCGGAAGATCGAGCAGGTCATCGCACCCGACGCGATCCTCGCCACGAACACGTCGTCGCTCTCCGTCGACGAGATGGCATCGGTCCTCACCAACCCGGAGCGACTCGTCGGCTTCCACTTCTTCAACCCGGTCGCGGTGATGCCGCTGCTCGAGGTGGTGCGCGCGGCGAAGACCTCGGACGAGGCCCTCGTCACCGCCCTCGCCGTCGCGAAGACCCTGAAGAAGACCGCGATCATCACCGCGGACCAGCCGGGCTTCGTCGTCAACCGCGTGCTCGCCCGGGTGCTCGGCGAGGCGATGCGCGGCGTGGAAGAGGGCACCTCGTTCGACACCGTCGCCCAGGGTGCCGCGCCGCTCGGCCTGCCGATGTCACCGTTCGAGCTGCTCGAGCTCGTCGGGCTGCCGGTCGGCGCGCACGTGCTCGACTCGCACCACGCGGCCTGGCCCGAGCGCTTCTACCCCGGCGACGGCCTGAAGAAGATCGCCGAGCACGGGACGATCCTGACCCGCGACAAGAAGGGCAACGTGACCGGGTACGACCCCGCCGCCGTGAAGCTCGTCGCCCCGTCCAAGAAGGACGCGAAGCCCGTCGACGCCGACGAGATGCAGCGCCGGTTCGAGGACGCCCTGGCCGACGAGCTGCACCGCATGCTCGAGGACCGGGTCGTCGAGCACGTCGAGGAGATCGACCTCGGGCTCATCCTCGGCGCCGGCTACCCGTTCCAGGCCGGTGGGATCAGCCCGTACCTCGACCGTTCCGGTGCGTCCGAGCGTGTCTTCGGCGGCACGTTCCACCAGCCCCGGATCGTCGG
The DNA here is from genome assembly GCF_003234595.1 of Curtobacterium sp. MCPF17_051. Classification (NCBI taxonomy): domain Bacteria; kingdom Bacillati; phylum Actinomycetota; class Actinomycetes; order Micrococcales; family Microbacteriaceae; genus Curtobacterium; species Curtobacterium sp. MCPF17_051. The sequence continues at coordinate 151,898 of NZ_QKSE01000007.1, forward strand.
CCCCGCTTCCCGCTAGAGCCAGTACGCAAAACACCGGTGTTCGCGCACCGAACACCCGCAAACCGCGGCGTGGAGCGCGAACACCGGTGTTTTGCTGACCGGACCTGACCGGACCGGACCGGGCCGAGCCGTCAGCGGTCGGACGCCGCGGACTCGCGGGACCGCGCGGGCTTCGCCTGCGGCAACTTCGTCCCGACGACCTGGTCGATGACGTCGCGGGCGATGGCCTGCGCCGTCAGCCCCGCGTCGGCGAGGATCTGCGATCGCGTCGCGTGGTCGATGAACGCGTCGGGCAGCCCGAGCTCGTTCACCCCGGTGTCGACCCCGGCGGCCCGCAGGTCCTGCCGCAGCCGGGTCCCGACACCGCCGACCCGGACGCCGTCCTCGATGGTGATCACGAGCCGGTGCGTGCGCGACAGCTCGATCAGCGACACCGGGATCGGCACCACCCAGCGCGGGTCCACGACGGTGACGCCGATGCCCTGCGCCTCGAGCAGCGCCGCGGCCTCGAGTGCCACCGGCACCATCGACCCGACGGCGACGAAGAGCACGTCCTCGACGTCGTCCGCGGCGGCGTGCAGGACGTCCACACCATCGGAGAGACGACGGACCGCGGGGATGTCCGGTCCGACCTGCCCCTTCGACCACCGCAGCACGGTGGGGGCGTCGTCGACGGCGATCGCCTCGCGGAACTCCTCGCGAAGGGTCGCAGCATCGCGGGGCGCGGCGATCCGGATCCCCGGCACGACCTGCAGCAGCGCGAGGTCCCACATGCCGTGGTGCGAGGGGCCGTCCGGGCCGGTGATCCCGGCACGGTCGAGCACGAACGTCACGCCGGCCCTGTGCAGGGCGACGTCCATCAGCACCTGGTCGAACGCGCGGTTCAGGAACGTCGCGTAGAGCGCCACGACCGGGTGGAGACCGCCGTAGGCGAGGCCCGCGGCGGTCGTCACGGCGTGCTGCTCGGCGATACCGACGTCGTAGACCCGGTCGGGGTGCTGCTCCTGGAACAGGTGGAGCCCCGTCGGCCGGAGCATCGCCGCCGTGATGGCGACGATCCGAGGATCCGAGGCGCCGGCTTCGGCCAGGGAAGACGCGAACACGGACGTCCACGACGGACCCGACGCGGCGTCGAGCGACTCCCCGGTCGCCGGGTCGATGTGCCCGACGGCGTGGAACTGGTCGGCCTGGTCGCGCAGGGCGGGCTCGAAGCCGTGGCCCTTCTCGGTGATCGCGTGCACGATCACGGGAGCGCCGTACTCCTTGGCCTGCCGGAGCGCCGCCTCCATCGCCTGCTGATCGTGCCCGTTCACCGGGCCGATGTACTTGATGTCGAGGTTCGAGTACAACGCCTCGTTGTTCGTCAGCCGCGACAGGAAGCCGTGCAGGCCCCCGCGCATGCCTCGGTACACCGCACGACCCGGAGCGCCGAACCGCGCCGCCACGGCCTGCGTGCCCTCGTACAGGGCCCGGTACTCGCGGCGGGTGCGCACGGAGCTCAGGAACCGCGCCATGCCACCGATCGTCGGGGCGTACGAGCGGCCGTTGTCGTTGACGACGATGACCAGGCGACGGTCGTTGTCATCGGAGATGTTGTTGAGCGCCTCCCACGTCATGCCGCCGGTGAGCGCACCGTCCCCGACCACCGCGACGACGGTGCGGTCGGTCTGCCCGGTCTGCCCGAACGCGCGGGAGATGCCGTCGGCCCACGACAGCGACGACGATGCGTGCGAGGACTCGACGATGTCGTGCTCGGACTCCCTCCGCTGCGGGTAGCCGGCGATGCCGCCGCGTTCGCGCAGCTTCGAGAAGTCCTGGCGCCCCGTGACGAGCTTGTGCACGTACGACTGGTGCCCGGTGTCGAAGACGAACGGGTCGTTCGGCGAGTCGAACACGCGGTGCATCGCGAGCGTCAGCTCCACGACGCCCAGGTTCGGCCCGAGGTGCCCACCGGTCTTCGCGACCTCGGCGACCAGGAAGCGTCGGATCTCGGCGGCGAGGTCGGTCATCTGCGCGTCGGAGAGACGCTTCAGGTCGCGCGGCGACGTGATGCTGGCGAGCAGGCTCACGGGCGCTCCTTTCGTGGGGCTGTCGGGCCACTCTATTCTCGTGCGCTCCCATTCAACCGACCTCGCAGGCTCGGTCGGCGCTGGCACCGCGCGCCGCTGGCGCGTCGCATCACGCGGAGCGCGCGGGAGGCGCGGTGCCAGCTGGCACCGCGCCTCCAGGCCGGTCGTCGGTCGCGTCAGCGGCCCGTGCGCACGACGCTCAGACGAGCGAGCGGAGCACGTACTGCAAGATGCCGCCGTTGCGGTAGTAGTCGGCCTCGCCGGGGGTGTCGATGCGGACGACCGCGTCGAACTCGATCGGCTGCTTGCCGGCCGGCGAGTGCTCGCTCGGCGTCGCGGTGACGTGCACCGTCTTCGGGGTGCTGCCCTCGTTCAGCTCGGTCAGCCCGGAGATCGAGACGACCTCGGTGCCGTCGAGCCCGAGGGACTCGACCGTCTCGCCCGCCGGGAACTGCAGCGGGACGACGCCCATGCCGATCAGGTTCGAGCGGTGGATCCGCTCGAAGCTCTCGGTGATGACCGCACGGACACCGAGCAGGTTCGTGCCCTTGGCGGCCCAGTCACGGGACGAGCCGGAGCCGTACTCCTTGCCACCGAAGATGACGAGCGGGATGCCCTGCTCCTGGTAGTGCTGCGAGGCGTCGTAGATGAACGACTGCGCACCGTCCGGCGTCGTGAAGTCACGGGTGTAGCCGCCCTCCACGCCGTCGAGCAGCTGGTTGCGCAGACGGATGTTCGCGAACGTGCCGCGGATCATGACCTCGTGGTTGCCGCGACGCGAGCCGTAGGAGTTGAAGTCCTTGCGGTCGACGCCGTGCTCGGCGAGGTACTGGCCGGCGGGGCTGTCGGCCTTGATCGAACCGGCCGGCGAGATGTGGTCGGTCGTGACCGAGTCGCCGAGCTTCGCGAGCACCCGGGCGCCGGAGATGTCCGACACCGCGTCGGGCTGCATCGTCATGCCCTCGAAGTACGGGGGCTTCCGGACGTAGGTCGACTCCTGGTCCCACTCGAAGGTGTCGCCGGTCGGGGTCGGCAGGTTCTTCCAGCGGTCGTCGCCCTCGAACACGGAGCCGTACTCGTGGGTGAACATCTCGGTGTCGATCGACTCGTCGATGACCTGCTGCACCTCGGCCGCGTCGGGCCAGATGTCGGTCAGGTAGACGTCGTTGCCGTCCTGGTCGGTGCCGAGGGCGTCCTTGTCGAAGTCGAAGTGCATCGACCCGGCGAGGGCGTAGGCGATGACCAGCGGCGGGGACGCCAGGTAGTTCATCTTGACGTCGGGGTTGATCCGGCCCTCGAAGTTGCGGTTGCCCGAGAGCACCGCGGTGACGGCGAGGTCGTTGTCCTGCACGGCCTGCGAGATCTCCTCGGGCAGCGGACCCGAGTTCCCGATGCAGGTGGTGCAGCCGTAGCCGACCGTGTAGAAGCCGAGCTGCTCGAGGTAGGTGGTCAGACCGGCCTTCTCGTAGTAGTCGGTGACGACCTTCGACCCGGGCGCGAGGGTGGTCTTCACCCAGGGCTTCGCGGTGAGGCCCTTTTTCGCGGCGTTCCGGGCGAGGATGCCCGCGGCCATCATGACCGACGGGTTCGACGTGTTCGTGCACGACGTGATCGCGGCGATCGCGACGGCACCGTGGTCGATCGTGAACGGGTCGCCGTCGGCGATGGCGACCGAGGTCGGCTTCGAGACGGTGCCGGGCGCGCTCGATGCGTGCACGGGTACCTCGGACCCGGGGGCGTCCTGCAGGTCGTCCACGGCGTGCTCGTCGCCGGGGCCCGCGGCCACCGGGTCGGACGCCGGGAACGTGTCGGCGACGGCCTTGTCCTCTTCGCTGTGGTCGATGCTCGCGTAGTTGGCGAGGTCGACCTCGAACTGGTCCTTGGCCTTCGACAGCTCGATGCGGTCCTGCGGACGCTTCGGGCCCGAGATGGACGGCACGACCGTGGAGAGGTCGAGCTCCATGTACTCGGAGTAGTTCGGCTCGACCGAGGCGTCGTGCCACAGCCCCTGGGTCTTGGAGTACGCCTCGACCAGGGCGATCTGCGCCTCGTCGCGACCGGTCAGCCGCAGGTAGTCCAGCGTGACGTCGTCGACCGGGAAGATCGCTGCCGTCGAACCGAACTCGGGCGACATGTTGCCGATGGTGGCGCGGTTGGCGAGCGGGACGGCGCCGACGCCCTCGCCGTAGAACTCGACGAACTTGCCGACGACGCCGTGCTTGCGGAGCTCCTGCGTGATGGTGAGCACCACGTCGGTCGCGGTCACGCCGGCCGGGATCTCACCCGAGAGCTTGAAGCCGACGACCTTCGGGATGAGCATCGACACGGGCTGCCCGAGCATCGCGGCCTCGGCCTCGATGCCGCCGACGCCCCAGCCGAGCACGCCGAGGCCGTTCACCATCGTGGTGTGCGAGTCGGTGCCGACCAGGGTGTCCGGGTACGCGTAGGTCTCGCCGTCGAAGTCACGCGTGTAGGTGACCTTCGCCAGGTACTCGATGTTCACCTGGTGGACGATGCCGGTGCCCGGCGGGACGACCTTGAAGTCCTCGAACGCGGTCTGGCCCCAGCGGAGGAACTGGTAGCGCTCACCGTTCCGCTCGTACTCGAGGTCGGTGTTGCGCTGCAGGGCATCCGTGCTGCCGAACAGGTCGGCGATGACGGAGTGGTCGATCACCATCTCGGCCGGGGACAGCGGGTTGATCTTGTTCGGGTCGCCGCCGATGTCCGCCATGGCCTCGCGCATGGTGGCGAGGTCGACGATGCACGGCACACCCGTGAAGTCCTGCATGACGACGCGCGCCGGCGAGAACTGGATCTCGGTGTCGGGCTCCGCGTCGGGCCGCCAGGAACCGAGCGCCCGGATCTGTCCCTCGGTGACGTTCTTGCCGTCCTCGGTGCGGAGGAGGTTCTCGAGCAGCACCTTCAGGCTGTAGGGCAACTTCTCGTGCCCGGGAACCGAGTCGATCCGGTGGATCGCGTAGTCGACACCCCCAACCGACAGTGTGTCCTTCGAGCCGAAGCTATTGACTGCAGCCACCGTGCCGCCTCCCTACTGATCGGTTTGCCCTCATCCTCGCGGGCCGTGGACCGTCCCACCAGCAAGGCAAACCTAATCCCGAGAACGCGTGCGCGCCCTGCGAGAACTATCTTGATGTCGAGAGAACTCTACACCGGGGCGACGTCGTCGCGTCGGACGAACACGGTGCGGACCAGCAGCCACGTCACCCAGAGCACCGCCGCGTACAGCGGCACGCCGAGGATGAGCTTCAGCCCGGCGAGCAGTTCAACCTGCGCCGTCAGGTACAGCGGGACCTCCACCGCGAGCCGGACCGCGAACAGCCCGACCCAGATCCAGGTGGCGACCGTCAGCACGCGGCGCTTCACCGGGTCGGCGCGCCAGTCGACGTGCGAGCCGTCCTCGTTCGCCGGCAGCAGGAAGCCGACGACGAGCCCGATGAGCGGCCAGCGGATCGCCAGCGTGATCAGCAGCCCGACGAGCCAGACGGCGTTGATGACGATCCCGGGGATGAAGTTGCTCTCCGCGCGGCCGGTGATGAGCGCGAGGCCGGCCGAGACCGCGACGCCGAGGATGCCCGCGAACGACATCGTCACCGACTGCCGCTGCAGCAGCCGGAGCACCACGAAGACCAGGCCGACCGCCACCGGGATCACGACGCTCGGCACGAGCTCCTTGGTGATCGCGTAGACGACCAGGAACGCGAACCCGGGCAGCACCGACTCGGCGAGCCCGCGCACCCCGCCGACCGCGCCGAGCAGCGCCCGGCCGGACGGTGCCTCACCGGGTGCCACGCGCGCGATGCCGGCGTTCTGCACGGCGTCGCGGAACTGCGCGGAGAAGGACGGCGCCACCGACGGCTCGGCCGCCGGTGGCGCAGCCGGCACCGCCGACGGCTCAGCCGCCGGTGCAGCGGGGTGGGAGCCAGCCGTCTCGGGTCGTGGGGTGTCGTCGTGGTCCGGCACCGGGCCTCCAGGCGGGGTTGGTCGTCAGTCGGTCAGATCGCGGTCTGCGTCGACTTGGGCATGTGCAGCGGGATGAGGTCGCGCGGCGGCATCGGCGTCGTGCCGCGCACGACGACGACGCTGCGGAACAGCTCCTCGATCTCGCTCGCGTCGTCGGGCTGCTCGGCGGCCTTGCCGGCGATCACGCCGCGCAGGAACCAGCGCGGGCCGTCGACGCCGACGAAGCGGGCAGGGCGGGAGCCGGCGGTGCCGCCGTCGCCGTCCACGGCGACCGGGACGGACGCGCGGAGCTCGGGACCGAACGGGCCGTCGACCTCGGTCACGACCCCGCCCTGGCGCTCGATCTGCTCGGCGATCTGGGCGCGGATCTCGTGCCACAGACCGGTGGACCGGGGCGCCGCGAACGGCTGGACCTGCAGCGTGGACTCGTCGTAGTCGAGCCCGACCGCGACGACGCGCTGCGAGCCCTCCTCGACCTCGAGGCGCAGGTGCAGGCCCTCGCGCGGGAGCACCTTCACCCCGCCCAGGTCGACGTAGGGGCGGACCAGGTTCGCCTCGGTCTCGTCGTGGGGGCCGTTCTCGGCCCGGTCCTCCGGAGCGGACTTGTCCGTCGGGGCGACCGCGTCGACCTCGTCGAGGTCCGCGTCGGCATCCGTCGCGATGTCGACCTCGGGGGACGTGTCCGCGACCTCGATGTCGTCGGTGACGGCGTCCGCCACCTCGACCTCGTCCCGCTTGCGTCGGCCGAACTTCATGCGCGCGTTCCTTCCTGAGCGTCTGCGGCGGCACCGGTCACGGCGTCGCTCCGGTCACCGTAGCCCGACGAGCCGAACCCGCCCTGTCCGCGGACGCTGTCCGGCAGGTCGTCGACCCGGGTGTAGGTCACCTGCGGCACCGGCATCACGATCAACTGGGCGATGCGGTCGCCGACGTGCACCTCGTACGGTTCCGTCTGGTCGGTGTTGAGCAGGGCGACCTTGATCTCCCCGCGGTAGCCGGAGTCGACGGTGCCGGGGCTGTTCACGATCGTGATGCCGTGCTTCGCCGCCAGGCCGCTCCGCGGGACCACGAACGCGGCGTACCCCTCGGGCAGCGCGATGCGCAGACCCGTGGCGGCCAGGTGTCGCTCCCCCGGCTGCAGCACGAAGGCCTCGGTGGAGACGAGATCGGCACCCGCGTCGCCGGGGTGGGCGTGGCCGGGAGCGTGCTCCCCGGTCCAGAGGACGTCGACTGGTTCGGTCACGTGACGAGGGTAGTGCAGCCGTGACCGTTCCGTGACCTCGCTCGCTCGTGATCGAATGGACCCGTGACCCTGTACCGCGAACGACTCTGGGCCCCGCCCGCCCTCTACCTGGCGACGGCGCTCGTCATCCCCGCCACCCTGCTCGTCTTCCTCCCCATCAGCGTCCTGGCCGGCGTCCTCGTGGCGATCGGGATGGAGCTCGGGGTCCTGGTCCTCCTGTGGGCACTCGCACCCACCATCGAGGTCACCGACACCGAGTTCCGCGCGGGCAAGGCCCACCTCCCCCGCACGCTCGTCGGCACGACCGAGGCGTTCGAGGGCGCAGCGGCCACCGAGCAGCGCGGGCCGGCACTCGACGCCCGCGCGTGGACGCTCTTCCGCGGCTACGTCCGCGGCGTCGTCAAGGTCGAGGTGCGCGACGACGCCGACCCGACGCCCTACTGGCTGGTCAGCGTCCGGCACCCCGGCAAGGTCGTCGAGGCGCTGCGGTCCTGACGAACCACGACCAACGGCCTGGAGGCGCGGCTCGGCCCCGCCTCGCAGCACACGACGAAGGCCCCGCATCCCTGGAGGATGCGGGGCCTTCGCTGATCGTTGCGTCTAGAGCGAAGCGCACTCCGCGCAGACCGGTCCGAGCTTCGACTCGTGGTCGAGCTGGGAGCGGTGCTTCACGAGGAAGCACTCGACGCAGGTGAACTCGTCGACCTGCGGGGGCAGCACCACGACGTCGAGGTCGACGTCGCTGAGGTCCTGCCCGGCGAGTTCGAAACTGCCGGGGTTGTCGGAATCATCGTCGACGACCCCCGACATCTTGTCGGGAACGCGCTCCTTGAGGGCCTCGATCGACTCCGAGTCGGAGTTGTCGTCGGTCTTCCGGGGGGCGTCGTAATCGGTGGCCATGCCCATCCATTTCTCGTATCGAGAGGTCGTCGCCGGGTGATCGGCGGCGACAGTTTGCACCACGCCCCGCCAGAGCGCAAACCGAGTGCTGCGGCGGGTCGTGCTGGCTGTGCAACCCACGACCGGAACCGGACATTCCCGACACCCGTTGCCGGAGTGCCGCGTCCTCGCGATCGGCCGTGCGGATGTCCGCGGCACGCCCGTGCGCCTCCCCGGAAACCGCCAGTCGCCCCTGCATACTCACGGGGTACGACAGCAGGACCGTACGCGACGCTGGGAAGGCGGAACCATGCAAGACGTGAGAGTCATCGGAGTCGAGTCCGGCGCACTCCTCCTGGCGACCGACGGCGGCACCGAGTTCCGGTTGCCCGTCACGTCGTCGCTGGCAGGACAGGTGCGCCAGGCGAACCCCGACGCCGGTCCGCAGAAGCGGGTCTCCCCCAAGGACGTCCAGGCACGCATCCGTGGCGGCGCCGACGCCGCCGACGTGGCCGCCGCGCTCGACGTCGACGTCGAGTACGTCCGCCGCTTCGAGGGGCCGGTCCTCGCCGAGCGCGCCTTCATCCTCGACGCCTCGCACCGCGTGCCGGTCACCCCGGTCGACGACGAGTCCCCCGACACCTTCGGCCCCGCGATCACCGCGAAGCTCGAGGCCGGAGAGGCCACCGCGATCACCTGGGGCTCCTGGAAGCACCCGGAGAGCGGTTGGCAGGTCCGCGTCCGCTACACCGCGGGCGAGGTCGAGCACGACGCCCAGTGGCACTTCGACCCGAAGACCTCGACCCTCGCGCCGGACAACGGTGACGCCCACCGGCTGTCACACACCGACGACGAGGGCATCGCCCCGCGCCTGCGTGCGGTCGAGTTCGAACAGCAGGACGACGACGGCACCCGCTTCGACTCCGGCGCCTTCCGCGTCGACGAGCCGGAGCAGCCGGCCGCCGAGCCCGAGCCGTCCCAGCACGCGCCGCTCCGTGCACCGCTGCCCCGCATCGGCCAGGCCGCTGTAGAAGAGCGCGCTCCCGGCAACGAGACCGCCGACCTGCTCGAGGCGCTGCGCCGTCGCCGCGGTGAGCGCGAAGCAGCGTCCTTCGGCGAACAGCGCGACGAGCCCGCCCGCGGTACCTCCATCAGCGTCGTCGACATCCCGCTGCAGGGCTTCGAGGACGGCGGGGCGCACGACACCGCACCGCAGTCCGCCGACGCCCGTCCGGCGTCGGCGCCGGAGTCCGAGAGCCGCGGCGAACGCAAGAAGCGCAACCGCCGCTCGATGCCGAGCTGGGACGAGATCGTCTTCGGCACCCGTCCGGACGACGACCCCGCCTGATCCGCACGCCAACCGACCGTTGGCGCTGACGTCCTAGAGGGCGAACGCGCCGGCGAGCCGGAGCGGCACGATCGTCTCCTCGTCGGTCATCGCGCCGTGCTGGCCGATCATGCGCTTCGGCGTCTCGTCCTCGCGCAGGGCACGGTCGTCGTTGAACGCCCACGAGCCGCGCGCCACGACGAGCACGTCACCGATGCGCGGCAGCACCTGGTCGGACACGTGCCCGAACCACCCGGCCTCGATCGCCTCGGCACGGCTGGCGACGTAGGCCTTCTTGCCGTAGCGCGCCCGGAACGCGCCGACGAGGGCGCGGACGTCGGTGCCCGGTGCGACGGTGAGCTGGCGGCAGCGCGGGTCGCCCGCGATGCCGACGACGTCGGTGAGCAGCAGCGGGTCGATGGCGATGTTCGCGTGGTCCGGCACGTCGAGCACACCGTGGTCCGCCGTCACCAGGACCCCGACGTCGTCGGCGCCGCGGGCGTCGAGCCGGGCGAGTTCCCCGTCGAGCAGCTCGAGGGCGGCCGTCCACCGGTCGGACTGCCAGCCGTACTTGTGCCCGATCGAGTCGAGCTCCGGCACGTACAGGTAGACGAGCGAGCGGCCGGTGGTGGTCTCGGCCAGTGCGGCGTCCACGCGCTGCGGAACGGTGTCCGCCGACACGTACCGAGCGCCGCCGAGCACGTTCGCGGTCATCCCGGACGAGCGGTACCGGTCCGGCCCGACGACGACGGGGTCGAGCCCGAGCTCCGCGGCCCGGGTGAACAGGGTCCGGGTCAGGAACCAGTCCGCGGGGACCTCGGTGTCCCAGCCGCCCAGCAGGTTCATCACGGCACCGGTGTCCGGGTTCCAGCCGCTGTAGCCGACGATGCCGTGGGTGCCGGGCGAGCGGCCGGTGGTCAGGGTGCTCAGGGCGGCCGCGGTCGTCGTCGGGAACCCGCTCCGCAGCTTCTTCGCGGTGCCGGTGCCCTTCGCGCCGGTCAACCAGCGGGCGTGCCCGGCGCGCGCCGCCAGCGCGGCGGAACCGAGGCCGTCGACCAGCACGACGATCGCCGCGCGGGCGGGGCGGAGGGTGATCCGGGCCTCCAGGCCGTCGTTCCGCAACCACGCGTCGTCCGCAGCGCCGAGCGCCACGAGGCAACTCGGGAAGACGTCGGCGAGGTTCGCGACGGCGTCGGGGGCCGTCGGTACGCTTGTTCCCATTCCACGAGTCTTCCAGACGACTCCGGTTCTCCAGAAAGGTGCCATGGCACGCACGGACGTAGTCGGCCTGCCCGACGGTGAGCGCATCGAGGACGTCGACGTCTCCGAGGAGATGCAGGGCTCCTTCCTCGAGTACGCGTACTCCGTCATCTACTCGCGGGCGCTGCCCGACGCCCGCGACGGCCTGAAGCCGGTGCAGCGTCGCATCCTGTACCAGATGGCCGAGATGGGGCTGCGGCCCGACCGCGGACACGTCAAGAGCGCCCGCGTCACGGGCGAGGTGATGGGCAAGCTGCACCCGCACGGCGACGGCGCGATCTACGATGCGTTGGTCCGCATGGCCCAGCCGTTCACGATGCGTGTGCCGCTCGTCGACGGCCACGGCAACTTCGGCTCCCTCGACGACGGTCCCGCAGCAGCCCGGTACACCGAGGCCCGGCTGGCCGAACCGTCGATGGCGATGACCGAGGGCCTGGGCGAGGACGTCGTCGACTTCGTCCCGAACTACGACAACCAGATCATGCAGCCGGGTGTCCTGCCTGCGGCGTTCCCGAACCTGCTCGTCAACGGCGCCTCCGGCATCGCGGTCGGCATGGCGACGAACATGGCGCCGCACAACCTCGGCGAAGTGGTCGAGGCCGCGAAGCACCTGCTCATGAACCCGCAGGCCAGCCTCGAAGAGCTCATGGAGTTCGTGCCCGGCCCCGACCTGCCGTCCGGCGGCACGATCGTCGGGCTCTCCGGGGTCCGCGACGCCTACGCCACCGGCCGCGGCTCGTTCCGCACCCGCGCGAAGGTGAGCGTCGAGAACCTCACCCCGCGCAAGGTCGGGCTCGTCGTCACCGAGCTGCCCTACCTGGTCGGCCCCGAGCGTGTGATCGAGAAGATCAAGGACGGCGTCCAGTCCAAGAAGCTCGTCGGCATCTCCGACGTCAACGACCTGACCGACCGCAACCACGGGCTCCGGCTCGTCATCGGCATCAAGAGCGGGTTCAACCCCACCGCCGTGCTCGAGCAGCTGTACAAGCACACCCCGCTCGAGGACGGCTTCGGCATCAACAACGTCGCGCTGGTCGGCGGGTCGCCCCGCACCCTCGGGCTGCGCGAGCTGCTCGACGTCTACGTGCAGCACCGGCTCGACGTCGTCACACGCCGGTCGCAGTACCGGTTGGCGCGGCGCAAGGAACGGCTGCACCTGGTCGAGGGCCTGCTCATCGCGATCCTCGACATCGACGAGGTCATCCAGGTCATCCGCACCTCCGACGACTCCGAGGCGGCGCGCAACCGCCTGCGTGACGTCTTCGACCTGTCCGAGGTACAGGCGGAGTACATCCTCGAGCTGCGCCTGCGCCGCCTGACGAAGTTCTCGCGGATGGAGCTCGAGGCCGAGCGCGACCAGCTGCTCGCCGACATCGCCGCCCTCGAAGAACTGCTGGCGTCCGACGAGCGACTCCGCGCGCAGGTCGCCCTCGAGCTGACCGAGGTGTCCGACAGGTTCGCCACCCCGCGCCGCACGCTGCTCACCGAGGCCGACGCCCCGGTGAAGGGCGGTCGGAAGGCCGCGGTCGACCCGGAGTCCCTGCAGATCGCCGACTCCCCCTGCCGCGTGCTGCTCTCGACCACCGGACGGCTCATCCGGGTCGACATCCCGACGTCGGAGCTCGGCATCGTCCGCGTACCGAAGCGCTCGAAGCACGACGCCGTCCGCTCCGCCGTGGTGAGCACGGTGCGGGGGCAGATCGGCGCGATCACCTCGACCGGGCGGGTCCTCCGGCTCTCCCCCGTCGACGTCCCCGCCGTGCCGCCCGCGGCGGTCCGACTCGACGCCGGCGTCCGGGTCACCGACTTCCTTGCGCTCACCAAGGGCGAGACGGTCGTGGCGATCGTCGACCTGTCCGGCGCGTCGTCGGACTCGCTGGCGATCGGCACCGCACACGGCGTCGTGAAGCGCGTCGTGCCGGGTGCGTGGCCCGACAAGCCGGAGTTCGTCGCGATCGGCCTGAAGCCCGGCGACCACGTGGTCGGCGCGGCCCAGGCGCCGGAATCGGACGACCTCGTGTTCATCAGCTCCAACGCGCAGCTGCTGCGGTTCCCGGCGTCCGTCGTCAGGGCGCAGGGGCTGCCCGCCGGTGGTGTGGCCGGCATGGCCCTCGCCGACGGCGCCTCGGTGATCTGGTTCGGCTCGGTCGCACGCTCCGACGACGCCGTGGTCGCCACGGTGTCCACCACCTCGACCGCGCTGCCCGGCACCGACGCCGGTCGCGCCAAGGTCTCCGCGCTGTCGGAGTTCCCGGCGAAGGGCCGTGCCACCCAGGGTGTCCGGGCGCACGCGTTCCTGAAGGGCGAGGACGGGCTCACCGTGGGATGGGCGGGCATCGCGCCGCCGCACGCCGTCGGCACCGACGGCGCCGCACGGACCCTGCCCGACTGGCTGTCGAAGCGCGACGGGTCGGGCGCCCCGCTCGAAGCGGTCATCGGCTCGATCGGCGGCAGCGCCGCGACGCTCGACGGCACCGCCGGCGAGGCGTAGGCGCGCGCCGGCGTCCGCCACCGGCCGTCCGCCGACGGCCGCCGGCTGTCCGCGAGGTGTCGCGGACGCGGCGCCGTTTCGCGCTGAGCGACACCTCACGGACCGGCGGCCGCGTGGACTGTCGCTCGGCGCGTGACGTCGTGGCCTGGAGGCGCGGGGCGGCGCCGCCCCGGGCCTCCCGTCCGCCGTCACCGTGTCGCGGACGCGGCACCGTTTCGCGCTGAGCGACACCTCACGGACCGGCGGCCGCGTGGACTGTCGCTCAGCGCGTGAGCACGCCAGGCCGCTGCGCGGCCCGGGCGGGCGACGCGCTACGCGTCGATGCGGTCGCGGTCCAGGCCTTCGCCGGCCAGGATGAACTCCTTGCGCGGCGCCACGTCGTTGCCCATGAGCAGCTCGAACACCTTCGCGGCACCCTCGGCATGGGTCACGTTCACCCGGCGCAGAGTTCGGTGCGCGCGGTCCATCGTGGTCTCCGCCAGCTGGTCCGCGTCCATCTCGCCGAGGCCCTTGTACCGCTGGATCGGCTCCTGGTACTTCTTGCCCGTCTTCTCGAGCTTCTTCAGCACCGTCTGCAGCTCCTGTTCGGAGTACGTGTAGAGCGTGTCGTTCGGCTTGCCGCGGTTCACCACGACGACGCGGTGCAGCGGCGGCACGGCTGCGAAGACCCGGCCCTGCTCGATCATCGGCCGCATGTACCGGAAGAACAACGTGAGCAGCAGCGTGCGGATGTGGGCGCCGTCGACGTCGGCGTCCGACATGATGATGATCTTGCCGTAGCGGGCCTGGTCGATGTCGAACGTGCGGCCCGAACCGGCACCGATGACCTGGATGATCGACGCGCACTCGACGTTCGAGAGCATGTCCGACACGGACGCCTTCTGCACGTTGAGGATCTTGCCGCGGATCGGCAGCAGCGCCTGGTACTCGCTGTTGCGGGCGAGCTTCGCGGTGCCCAGGGCCGAGTCACCCTCGACGATGAAGAGCTCCGTGCCCTCGGTCTCCTGCGAGCGGCAGTCGGCGAGCTTCGTGGGCAGCGAGGAGTTCTCGAGCGCGTTCTTGCGGCGTTGCGTCTCCTTGTGTGCCCGCGCCGAGATGCGGGTCTTCATCTCGGACACGACCTTCTCGAGCAGGGCCGCCGACTGTGCCTTCTCGGTGCGCTGCGTCGAGGTGAGGATCTCGGTGATGCGCTTCGACACCACCTGGTCGACGATCTTCCGGACCGCCGGGGTGCCGAGGATCTCCTTCGTCTGCCCCTCGAACTGCGGCTCGGGCAACCGCACGGTCAGCACGGCGGTCATGCCGGCGAGGACGTCGTCCTTGTCGAGCTTGTCCTGCCCGACCTTGAGCTTGCGGGCGTTCGCCTCGACCTGGGCGCGGACGGCCTTGACGACGCCCGACTCGAAGCCGGCCTGGTGGGTGCCGCCCTTCGGCGTCGCGATGATGTTGACGAAGCTGCGGAACACGGTCTCGTAGCCACTGCCCCAGCGGAGCGCCAGGTCGACCTCGCACTCGCGCTCGACCGAGGTGGAGACCATGTGGCCCTTGTCGTCGAGCATCGGCACGGTCTCGGTGAAGGTGCCGGTCCCCTGCACGCGCCAGACGTCGGTGAGCGGGCTGTCGACGGCGAGGTGCTCGACGAACTCGCCGATCCCGCCCTCGTACCGGAAGCGCTCCACCACCGGCCCGGCGGCCACGGTGGTGCCCGTCGCCTCGGCCCGGGCGGCTGCGGCGTCGATCGACGCCGCGCGCTCGTCGGTGATGGTGATGCCGAGCCCGGGCACGAGGAACGCGGTCTGCCGTGCACGGGTCACCAGGTCGTCGGTGCTGAAGCGGGCGTCGGCGGTGAAGATCTGGCGGTCCGCCCAGTAGCGGATCCGGGAGCCGGTGACGCCCTTCTTGACCTTGCCGACGACGCGCAGCTCGCTGCCCGAGGTGAAGGGCGCGAACGGTGCGTCCGGGCCGATGCCCTTGCTGTCGTCGAAGGTGCCGGGCTCGCCCCGGTGGAACGACATGGCGTAGGTCTTGCCGCCCCGGTCGACCTCGACGTCGAGGCGCTCCGACAGCGCGTTCACGACCGAGGCGCCGACGCCGTGCAGGCCGCCCGAGGCCGCGTAGGACCCCGAGCCGAACTTGCCGCCGGCGTGCAGCTTGGTGAACACGACCTCGACCCCGGTCAGGCCGGTCTTCGGTTCGACGTCGACGGGGATGCCCCGGGCGGTGTCCCGGACCTCGACCGAGCCGTCGGCGTGCAGGACGACACCGATCTCGTCACCGTGTCCCGCGAGGGCTTCGTCGACCGAGTTGTCGATGATCTCCCACAGGCAGTGCATGAGGCCCCGCGAGTCCGTCGAGCCGATGTACATGCCCGGCCGCTTCCGGACCGCCTCGAGCCCTTCGAGGACGGAGAGATGGCGTGCGGAGTAGTCGGAGCTCACCGTCGGAGTTTACCGAGCGGCACCGACAGCACCGTGTGGACACTCGCACTGGGGCCAAGCGATCCGCGCTGAGCGAAACAGGCCCCGACAATGCGTCGCTCTCAGGGATCACGTGTTGAAATGGTGCAACCACCCGGCACCACCTGCGATCCGTGAGGAGCACAGCAATGACCCAGACCGTGCAGGACCCCTCCATCGACGAAGTCAGCAACCACCAGCTGACCGCCGCCGACCGTTGCGACAGCTGCGGGGCGCAGGCCTACATCCGAGCCACCATGTCGAGCGGCGAGCTCTACTTCTGCGCCCACCACGGCGCCGAGTTCAAGGACAAGCTCGCGGCGACCGCCATCGAGTGGCACGACGAGAGCAGCCGACTCTACGAGTCGAAGTAGTCGCGACCGACACAGGGATAGGAGGCGCGGTGCCAGCTGGCACCGCGCCTCCTGTCTTTGCGTGGTCGCGTTCGACGTCCGCAGCGAGCGGCCGTCAGGCGATGCGCTTGAACGCCTTGTCGACGTAGCGGTCGACGGTGGCGCGCGCTTCGCGTGCGTAGCGGTCGATCGTCGCCGTCTGCTCCGCGTCCGGCGCGTACTCGCGGCCCAGCCGCGCGGTCGCTGCGGCGAGGACACCGTCGGTCAACTGCGGGTTGAGCGGCAGGACCGGGCCCTGGGTGTGCGTGCCGAAGGAGTTCCCGACGATCGCGCCCTCGACCGGGGAGCCGGCCTGGTTGCCGCCGCCGGAGACGACATCGGCGAAGGGCGTGATCCCGGCTGCGAGCTCGATGCGGGTCGCGTGGTCCTCGAAGCCCGCCAGGCGGTTCGAGGCTCCGGCGAGCAGCGGGTACCGGGTCTCGAGCACGAAGTAGTTCACACGGCGCTCGGCACCGCGGACGGCACGGGCGTCGAACACCCCGAAGCCCGCGACCGGCACGCCCTCGGCCGGCACGACCTCGTTCGTCGCGAGGTCGAACCCACCGCCGACGGCGAGCACCGGCACACCGTCGGTCGCGAACGCACGGAGCGTTCCGCCGATGCGTGTGACGTCGTCGCCCAGGGAACGCATCGCGCTGAGCGGTCCGTTGCCGATCACGACGACGTCCGCCGTGGTCGGAAGCTCGTCACCGGGCGCGTACTCGAGGACCTGTGTCTCGATGCCCGCGGCGGCCGCACGGCGGACCAGGGCCGCGACGTTGCCACGGTCGCCCGAGACGCCCATCTGCCGGGGGTAGACGTGCAGGATGGTCAACCGGTCGGCCGTCATGCGGTCTTCTCCATGTCCGGGTGGCCGAGGGCCTTGCGGGCGATCATCATGATCTCGTAGTTGACGATGAAGTTCTTCGTCCCGCGGGTCGTCGAGCCGAGCTGCTCCATGTGCTCGATCGCTGCTTCGACGTCGGGCTCGACCCGGCCGATGCGGACACCGGCGTGCTCGAGCGCGATCGCGATCTGCCACGCCTTGTCACCGGAGACGACGTCCACGTGGTCGAGCTTCGAGAAGTCGATGTCGTAGATCCAGGAGATGTCGGGCGTGCCCTCGTCGATCGCCATGAGGACCTGCTCGGGCTGGTCCGGCAGGGCGTCGAGGTTGAGCTGCAGGCTCGCGGCGTTCTTGAACATCGTGAACTCGGCGGACTCACCCGCGATGGGGAGTCGCTCGCCACGGCCGTACGCGGGCTTCATCGTGCCGAAGGCCTTGGTCACGGCGTCGGCGCGGAACTGCGCGCCGAGGGCCGCACTCGCCGTCGCGGTGGCCGCGGCGGCGTCGACCGCGTAGTGCAGGCCGCGGGCGGGCAGCCGGACCGGGATCTCGGCACCGTCGAAGCGGATCGTCGCGCCGTCGCCCGTGTGGGCCACGACCTCGGCGTCGGCGGTGTGCTGGGCACGGTCGCCGGCGTCGAACGAGTCGGCGTTCTGCAGGCCGTTCGGCGCCGCGGCGATGACCTCGTCGCTCGCACCGAACCGCAGGACGCGCTGCCCGGGGGTGCCCGTGTAGCCGTCGAGGAACTGGTCGTCGTGGTTCGTGATGACGTTCGCCGTCGACAGTGCGGCGGTGTCGAGCATCATCGTCGCCACGCGCTCGGTCTCGAAGAACCGGTACAGCTGGTCGACCTGCACGTTGAGCATCGTCACCGTCGAGGGCGACAGGATGCCGGCGAGCTCGACGGCGAAGGCCTCGTCGACCTCGAGGATGCCGATGTCGGCCTTGAGCCGGCCGGTCAGCGAGACCTCGGACAGCAGGGCCGACGCGATGCCCTGCGGCAGGTTGGCGCCGGACGGGTTCGTGAAGACCCGCAACCCGTGGGCCCGGACGATGTCGGAGATCATGTGCGTCGTCGTCGACTTGCCGTTCGAGCCGAGCACGAAGACGACGCCGTTCGGGAACTGCTTCGTCACGTGCTGCAGGAAGTCCGGCACGAGCTTGAGCACGATGTACCCGGGGTAGGCGGACCCGCCGCCCCGCGCACGGGCGAGGGCGCGGAGGATCCGCCCGATCAGGATCGGGATGAAGAAGCGCATGCCGGCTTACTCGAGGTAGTCGCGCAGCGACTGCGACCGCGACGGGTGGCGGAGCTTCGCCATCGTCTTGGACTCGATCTGACGGATGCGCTCACGCGTCACGCCGAACGTGTCACCGATCTGGTCGAGCGTCTTCGGCTGGCCGTCACCGAGGCCGAAGCGCATGCGGATGACGCCCGCCTCGCGCTCGGACAGGGAGTCGAGCAGGCTCTCGAGCTGCTTCTGCAGCATCGTGAAGCCCACCGCGTCGGCCGGTACGACCGCCTCGGTGTCCTCGATGAGGTCACCGAACTCCGAGTCGCCGTCCTCGCCCAGGGGCGTGTGCAGCGAGATCGGCTCGCGGCCGTACTTCTGCACCTCGACGACCTTCTCCGGGGTCATGTCGAGCTCGCGGGCGAGCTCTTCCGGAGTGGGTTCGCGACCGAGGTCCTGCAGCATCTGCCGCTGGACGCGGGCGAGCTTGTTGATGACCTCGACCATGTGCACCGGGATGCGGATGGTGCGGGCCTGGTCGGCCATGGCACGGGTGATGGCCTGACGGATCCACCACGTCGCGTAGGTCGAGAACTTGAAGCCCTTGGTGTAGTCGAACTTCTCGACCGCACGGATCAGACCCAGGTTGCCCTCCTGGATGAGGTCCAGGAACTGCATGCCACGACCGGTGTACCGCTTCGCGAGCGAGACGACCAGGCGGAGGTTCGCGCCGAGCAGGTGCGACTTCGCACGCTGTCCGTCTCGCGCGACCCAGCGCAGTTCACGCTCGGCGGGCTTCGAGAGCCCCGTCGCGTGCTGCAGCTTGTCCTCGGCGAACAGGCCGGCCTCGATGCGCATGGCGAGCTCGACCTCCTGCTCGGCGTTGAGCAGGGCGACCTTGCCGATCTGCTTCAGGTAGTCCTTCACCGGGTCGGCGGTGGCACCCGTGATGGTCGTCGAGTAGACCGGCGCCTCGTCGTCGTCGGTCTGCGAGATGACGAGCGCACCGGCGGCGACCGCTGCAGCGGCGTCCGGCTTGGCCGTCTTGTCGTCGGTGTCGTCGGCCTCGTCGGTCGGCTCCTCGACGGGCTCGTCGGAGGCGATCGCCTCGTCGACGGCGTCGGTCTTCTTCGCCTTGGGCGCCGCCTTCTTGGCGGGCGCCTTCTTGGCGGGGGCCTTCGTGGCGCGCTTCTTCGGCGCTGCGGTGCCCTCGGTGTCCGTGGCGTCCTCTGCCACAGCGCCCTCGGGCTCGGTGTCCTTCGTGGGATCGATCGTCGTGCTCCGGGCAGCCATGCGATCACCTCTCTCGTCGTGCCACGTTCGTGGGGTCGTGGCCTCCCTCGCCGCCCAGGTCCCGCGCCGCAGTCCCCCGCGTCGTACGAGTCCTACCGTTCCGGGCAGCACTAGGACCCATGTCAAGTCCCCCGAGTTCACCGGCGCACCGAAGTGTTCCGACAGACAGGGGTCCCGAACGGGTCCGTGATCATTATTGCACGTGCCGCTTCCGCAGGCGTGCAACGAGTGCAACCCAGAGTGGCCCGACGCGTATTCCCTCTTCCGAGTGCAGCACGCGGCGGGTCCGACGGCGGGCGTGCAGGAGCATCCCGACGCCGAAACCGACCACGACGTACTGCACCGTGAGGGCGATCCGGAAGTTCTCCCAGGCGAACACCGTGGTGCCGGTGGCCCGTGCGGCCGCGTCGAGCACGACGCCGATCAGGTACATCATCACGAAGGCCGCCAGGAACCCACCGACGTTCACCACTCCGTTCGCCGAGCCGAGCGAGCCGACCGGGTTGAAGGTCCGGGCGAAGTCGAAGCCGATGAGCGAGCCGGGCCCGCCGATCCCCATCGCGACGACGAGCAGCACGAGCAACCACGTCGGTGGGTGCCCGGGCCAGAGCAGGATCGCCGTCCAGAGCACCGCGAGCAGGACGACCACGCCGAGCACCAGGTTCGACCGGCGCATCGGGAACCGCGCGCAGAGCACGCCGAGCACCGGACCGGCGACGAACCCGACGACCACGATGATCGTGAGGAACCCAGCCGCCGCACCCGGGGAGTACCCGAGCCCCCGGAGCATCGGGACACCCCACAGCAGTGAGAACACCGTGCCCGAGGACTGGGTGACGTAGTGCGACCAGAACCCGAGCTGTGTGCCCGGGCGGCGGAGCGCGTGCCCGAACGTGCTGAACGCGGCACCCCACGAGTGCGGCAGCGGGATCGTGTCCGTCCGCACCGGCACGGGACCGTTCCGCACGAAGACCGCTGCGAGCACCAGACCGACAGCGCTGGCCGCGGCCGCGACGCCGAACGCCGGGGTCCAGCCCACCGTGTGCAGGAGCACCGCGAACGGGAACGCCGACAGGATCTGGCCGATCTGCCCGAGGTTGCCCGTCCACTGCGAGATCTGCGGCAGGATCCGGCCGCTGAACCACATCGGCACCAGTCGGATCACCGAGATGAAGGTCATCGCGTCGCCGGCGCCGACGAGCACCCGCCCCGCGATGGCCGGCCCGATCGACGGGGACACGGCGACGATCGCCTGTCCGATGACCAGCAGCGCGGCTCCGAGGAGCACCAGCCGGCGCGGGCCCACGCGGTCGAGGGCGATCCCCACCGGGATCTGCAGCCCCGCGTAGACGGCGATCTGCACCACGGCGAGGGTCGACAGGACGGCGGCGGAGACGGCGAACCGGTCCTGCGCATCGACACCGGAGACCCCGAGCGAGGACCGCTGCACCACGGCGAGGACGTACGCGAGGACCGCGACACCCCAGATCAGGAAGGCACGACGGGAGTTCACCGGACCAGGCTACCGACGCGTCCCCGCGTCGATACGCGACGAGCGTCGTCGACGTGCGTCACGTCGTGCGGGCGACCGGAGGACGGCCTGGAGGCGCGGTGCGGGGCCGCCACGAGCCTCCAGGCCGTCCTGAGGGGACGTCCGGATCCCGCGACCGTCAGTCGGTCGCGTCGCCCTGGGTGCGCCGGTCGGCCAGGAAGCGCTCGAGCTCCGCCGCGATCGCGTCCGCGGTCGGTACTTCACCGTCGACGCCGGTGAGCGGCGAGGCGACGGGGTTGCCCTCCATGTAGGTGTCGTGCCGCTCCTCGAGCACGGAGACGAGTCGCTGCAGCTCGGCGTTGCCGGCGACCTGCTCGTCGACGCGCGTGAGGAACTCGCGACCCGACTCGCGCAGGGCGTCCGTCGGGAAGATGAGCCCGGTCGCGGCGGCGATGCCGGACAGCGCTGCGACGGCGGCGTCGGGGAACTCGGTGTCGGACAGGTAGTGGGGCACGAGCAACACCAGCCCCGTGACCTGCGCGCCCGTCTCGGCGAGGCGGTGCTCGACCAGGTGCAGGACGTTCGCCGGCGCCTGGGTCTCGGGCTTCCAGACGCTCATCTGCTCGACGAGGTCGGCCCGGGTGCCGGAGACGGTGAGGCTGATCGGACGGGTGTGCGGGACCGGCATCGGGATGGACTGCACCCACGTGGTGTCAGCCACCTGCAGGTCGTCGGCGAGCCCGGTGACGGCGCGGACGAAGCGGTTCCACTGGAAGTCCGGCTCGTAGCCCGACAGGAACAGGAACGGCTGGCCGATCTCGTCGCGCACCAGGTGCAGGGCCAGACGGGGCGGCTCGACGGCGCTGATGTGGTCGTGCTCGAAGGTGATGACCGGGCGACGGGCCCGCCAGTCGAGCAGCACGTCGGGGTCGAACTCGGCGACGAGCTCGGTGTCGAGGTCCTCGAGGATCGAGTTCGTCACCTGCGCGACGGCCGAGCCGGCATCGGCGAAACCGGTCAGCCCGGCGACCAGGTGCAACCCTGCCGGCACGGTCGGTGCGTCCGCGTCGAACGTGTAGAGCTCCTCGGGGTGGTTCACCGTCCCCATGCTAGGCGGGGCCTCCGACGTCCCCGGTGCGCGACGACCACGCCGACAGCGAACAGGCCGTCGGTAGGGTTGGAGCATGGTCCGACCGACGCTCTCCACCACCAGTTCACCCCCCGAGACCACCACCGCCGACGTGCTCGTCGTCGGGGTCCGTCCGGGCTCGTCCGGCGAGGCCGACAGCGCCGCTGTGCTCGCCCCCACCGCGCTGGGGACGATCGACGCCCTCGCCGACCTCGACCTCGCCGCGATCGGGGTCACCGGGGCGAAGGACCAGCTCGTCCGCCTGCCCGCCACCGGCGTCGGTGCGAAGTCGGTCGCGCTGATCGGGCTCGGGTCCGCCACGGGTGCAGCGGCGATCCGCGCGGCCGCCGGCAGCGCCGTCCGCCAGCTCCCCCGGGTGGACTCGATCACGCTCGCCCTGCCGACCGACTCGGCCGAGCTCGTCGACGCCGCGCTCGAGGGCGCAGCACTCGGCGCGTACGCCTTCACACGGCACAAGGGCACCGGCACCAAGGCCCCGGCCCGCGGCGACCAGCGCATCGAGGTCCTCGCACCCGCCGACGTCGCCGCCGACGCCGCCGTGCGCCCCGCGATCGTCGCCGACGCCGCGTCGCTCGTGCGCGACCTCGTGAACACCGCCGCGGGCGACCTCGGGCCGCAGGACGTCGCCGACGTCGCGACCGGGTTCGCCTCGGACCTGCCGCTCACCGTCGAGGTCCTCGACGAGCAGGCGCTCGAGGAGCAGGGCTTCGGCGGCATCCTCGGCGTCGGCCGCGGTTCGGCGCGTCCCCCGCGCCTGGTCGTCGTCCGGTACGCGCCCGAGTCCGCCACGAAGCACCTCGCCCTCGTGGGCAAGGGCATCACCTTCGACTCGGGCGGACTCTCGCTCAAGCCCGCGGCGTCGATGCTCGGCATGAAGACCGACATGACCGGTGCCGCCACGGTGCTCGCCGCGACCGTCGCCGCCGCCCGCCTGGGACTGGACGTGCGCGTGACCGCGTGGCTCGCCCTCGCCGAGAACATGCCCTCCGGCACCGCGACCCGCCCGGGCGACGTCCTGACGCTGAAGAACGGCACCACGGTCGAGGTCACGAACACCGACGCCGAGGGCCGCCTGGTGCTCGGCGACGGGATGGCCGCCGCATCGCTCGAGCAGCCCGACGCGCTCGTCGACGTCGCCACGCTGACGGGTGCCCAGGTCGTCGCGCTCGGCGACCGCACCACCGGCCTGATGGGCAGCGACGACCTCGTCGCGAAGGTCCGTGCCGTCGCCGAGGGCGTCGCGGAGCCGATCTGGCCGATGCCGCTGCCCGAGGAGCTCGAGGCCCGGCTGTCCAGCGACGTCGCCGACATCGTCAACGCCACGGTCGGCAACCCGGCCGGCGGCATGCTGCTCGCGGGCAAGTTCCTCGAGCGCTTCGCCGGCGAGGGTGTCCCCTGGGCGCACCTCGACATCGCGGGTCCGTCGGAGAACAAGGGCGGCGGGTACGCCTGGTTGGGCAAGGGTGCGACGGGCGTGATGGTCCGGACGCTCATCGCTCTCGCAGAAGACCTCCAGTCCGAGTAGTAGGTTTGGTACCGGTGGGAACGGCGCACCGACGCGCCTCCCACCGGTACTGCACGGGACGGGACCGGAACCACGCGGTCCGACCGTCGGACGCCGCCCTCCGCGGTGTCCACGTAGGGCCCGATCGGCCCGACACGCACGAGGGAGTTGCACCAGGTGACGGAACAGACTTACGACGTCGTTGTCCTCGGTGGCGGGAGTGGTGGGTACGCCGCTGCGCTCCGGGCCGCCGAACTCGGCATGAGCGTCGCGCTCATCGAGGGCGACAAGCTCGGAGGGACGTGCCTGCACCGCGGCTGCATCCCGACCAAGGCGCTGCTGCACGCCGCCGAGATCGCCGACGGCACGCGTGACGCCGAGAAGTACGGCGTCATCGCGGAGTTCGCCGGTGTCGACGTGCCCAAGGTGATCGACTACCAGCAGGGCGTCATCAACTCCAAGTACAAGGGCCTGCAGGGCCTGATCAAGGCCCGCGGCATCACCGTGGTCGAGGGCTGGGGTCGCCTGACCTCGCAGAACACCGTGCAGGTCGGCGACCAGACCGTCACCGGCAAGAACATCGTGCTCGCGACCGGCTCCTACTCGAAGTCCCTGCCCGGGCTCGAGATCGGCGGCCGCGTGATCACCTCCGAGACCGCGCTCCGCATGGACTACGTCCCGAACAAGGTCGTCATCCTGGGCGGCGGCGTCATCGGCGTCGAGTTCGCCAGCGTCTGGAAGTCCTTCGGCGCCGAGGTCACCATCGTCGAGGGCCTGCCGCACCTGGTCCCCGCCGAGGACGAGTCGATGTCGAAGCAGCTCGAGCGCGCGTTCCGCAAGCGCGGCATCGAGTTCTCGCTCGGTGTCCGGTTCCAGGGCGTCGAGCAGCACGAGAACGGCGTCGTCGTCACGCTGGAGGACGGCAAGACCTTCGACGGTGACGTCCTGCTCGTCGCCGTCGGCCGTGGCCCGGTCACGCAGAACGTCGGCTACGACGAGGTCGGCGTGGCGATGGACCGCGGGTTCGTCACCACGAACGAGCGTCTCGCCACGAACATCCCGAACGTCTACGCCGTCGGCGACATCGTCCCCGGCCTGCAGCTCGCGCACCGCGGCTTCCAGCAGGGCATCTTCGTCGCCGAGGAGATCGCCGGCCTCAACCCGGTGGTCATCGAGGACAAGAACATCCCGAAGATCACCTACTCCGACCCCGAGGTCGCGTCGGTCGGGCTCTCGCAGGCCAAGGCCGAGGAGCAGTACGGCGCCGACAAGGTCGACTCGTACGAGTACAACCTGGCCGGCAACGGCAAGAGCCACATCATCGGGACCTCCGGCTCCGTCAAGGTCGTGCGCGTCGTGGACGGCCCCGTCGTCGGGGTCAGCATGATCGGTGCCCGCGTCGGCGAGCTCATCGGCGAAGCCCAGCTCGCCGTGAACTGGGAGGCCTACCCGGAGGACATCGCTCCCCTGGTGCACGGTCACCCGACCCAGAACGAAGCCCTCGGCGAGGCGTTCCTGCACCTCGCGGGCAAGCCGCTGCACGCGCTGTGACCGGCACCGGTCCGCGCACTGTGACAATGACACCAACAACCACTGCAATCCCCCGCGAAGAGGAGTCCACCCGATGAGCGAATCCGTCAACCTCCCGGCGCTCGGCGAGAGCGTCACCGAGGGCACGGTGACCCGATGGCTGAAGAACGTCGGTGACCGGGTCGAGGTCGACGAGCCGCTGCTCGAGGTCTCGACCGACAAGGTCGACACCGAGATCCCGTCGCCGATCGCCGGTGTCGTCGAGGAGATCCTGGTGCAGGAGGACGAGACCGTCGAGGTCGGCACCGCCCTCGTGAAGATCGGTGACGGCTCCGGCTCGTCCGATGGCGGTTCGGACTCGTCCGACTCCGGCGCCGACGACGCGAACGCCGCCGCTGCCGACGCCGAGGAGCCCGAGGCCGCTCCGAGCACGGAGCAGGAGGCCGAGACCCCCGCACCCGAGCCCACGGAGCCCGAGCC